>JBEGRP010000035.1:0-7846 GCA_041180345.1 Actinomycetota bacterium
CGCGGACGAATACACCACCGAGGAAAAGCCTCGCTGGGTTCTCGGCTCGGTGGGTCCTGGTACCAAGCTTCCAAGCCTCGGACACGCGCCTTACGCACACCTTCGCGATGCCTATCAGACCCAGGTCCGTGGAATGCTCCACGGCGGCGTCGATGCCGTTTTGGTAGAAACCGCACAAGACTTGCTGCAGGCCAAGTCTGCGATCGTGGGCGCCAAGCGTGCCATGACCGAAACCGGGATTCGAGTCCCGATCCTGATGTCGGTCACTATCGAGACCACCGGCACAATGCTGATGGGATCCGAAATTGGCGCTGCACTGACCACCATTCAGGCACTCGGTGTGGATGCCATCGGCCTCAACTGCGCCACCGGGCCCACCGAGATGAGCGAGCACCTGCGCTACCTGAGCCGTTTCAGCAACCTGCCACTCGTGGTGATGCCGAACGCAGGCCTGCCTGAGTTGACTTCCGATGGTGCCTACTACCCACTGACGCCGAGCGAACTTGCCACCGCGCAACTGCAGTTCGTCAACGAGTACGGTGCCGGCTTGGTCGGTGGCTGCTGTGGAACCACACCAGAACACATCGCCGCGCTGGCCGGGGCTGTGGCGGGCAAGCACCCACACCGCCCAGAGACCATTGTTGAGCCGGGACTGGCATCGCTTTACCAGCACCAGCCCTATGACCAGACCAACACCTACCTGTCGATCGGTGAACGCACCAACGCCAACGGGTCCAAGGCCTTCCGCGAGGCCATGCTGGCGCAGAACTGGGAAGAGTGTCTTGAGATTGCGCGTTCGCAGACTCGCGAGGGTGCGCACGCCCTCGATGTCTGTGTCGACTACGTGGGCCGAGATGGCGCTGCCGATATGCGCGAGCTGGTCAGCCGACTCGCCACCGCTACCACGCTGCCGCTGGTCCTTGACTCCACCGAGCCAGCTGTCCTCGAAGCCGGCCTGGAGTGCATCGGCGGCCGCGCGATGGTCAACTCGGTGAACTACGAGGACGGCGACGGGCCAAACAGCCGCTTCAGTCGAATCATGCCGATGGTCAAAGAACACGGTGCAGCCGTGGTTGCCCTGACTATTGACGAAGAGGGTCAGGCTCGCACGGCGGACACCAAGTTTGCGATCGCCAAGCGCCTGATCGAAGACCTGACCCAGAACTGGGGAATGGCTCTCACCGACATCACCGTGGACTGCCTGACCTTCCCGATTGCCACCGGACAGGACGAGACCCGTCGCGACGGCATCGAGACCATCGAAGCCATCCGTCGCCTCAACGAGGCGTTCCCAGGCGTTCAAAGCACGCTCGGACTCAGCAACATTTCGTTCGGCCTTTCACCGGCCGCGCGTCACGTCTTGAACTCGGTGTTCTTGCACGAATGTGTCAAGGTCGGTCTGACCAGCGCGATCGTCCACGCGGCCCGCATCATGCCGCTGAACCAGATCCCCGAGGAACAGCTCAAAGCGGCCCTGGACCTGATCTACGACCGTCGCGAATACGACGAAGAGGGAATCGTCACCTTCGACCCACTGGCTCGATACCTAGACGTATTCAGCGGAGTGGATAGCCAAAGCGCCAAGCAATCGCGCGCCGAGGAACTAGCGGCGCTGCCGCTGGAGGAACGCCTGGAGCGCCGCATCATCGACGGCGAGAAGAAGGGCCTGGAGGCAGACCTTGACGCCGCGCTGGCCGCTGGCAAGTCCGCACTGGCAATCATCAACGACCACCTCCTGAAGGGTATGCAGGTGGTTGGTGAGCTTTTTGGTAGCGGAGAGATGCAGTTGCCGTTCGTACTGCAAAGCGCCGAGGTAATGAAGACCGCGGTGGCACACCTTGAGCCTCACATCGAGAAGTCCGAGGACAGCGGCAAGGGCCGTATCCTGCTGGCAACGGTACGTGGCGACGTCCACGACATCGGTAAGAACCTGGTGGACATCATTCTGTCCAACAACGGCTTTGAGACCGTGAACATCGGCATCAAGCAGCCGATCAACGACATCTTGAAAGCAGCCGAGGAACACAACGTCGACGTAATCGGCATGAGTGGCCTGCTGGTAAAGAGTACCCAGATCATGAAGGAAAACCTCGAGGAGATGAACCAGCGGGGCGTGGCAACGCGCTGGCCGGTCATCCTTGGTGGTGCCGCGTTGACCCGTTCCTTCGTAGAGCAAGACCTTGCCGAGATTTACGAAGGCGAAGTGCGCTATGCCCGCGATGCCTTCGAGGGTCTGCGCCTTATGGACGCCCTGGTCAAAATCAAGCGTGGCGAGCCGGGAGCCGAGCTTCCAGCCTTGAAGAAGCGCATCACTCCACGCACCAACCTGCTTGAGAAGACTGCCCCCGAGAATATGCCGGCGCGGTCGGATGTTCGGACCGACAACGAGATTCCAACGTCGCCATTCCTGGGCGCGCGAGTGGTCAAGGGCATCCCGCTGCGCGACTATGCGGCATTCTTGGATGAGCGCGCCACTTTCATGGGCCAGTGGGGCCTCAAGCCTGGGCGAGGTGAAGACGGCCAGTCCTACGAAGAACTCGTGGAGACCGAGGGTCGCCCACGCCTGCGCGAATGGCTGGATCGCATTCAGGCCGGCGGCTGGTTAGAAGCCGCCGTGGTCTACGGTTATTTCCCGGCTTACAGTGATGGCGATGACCTGGTCATCCTGCACCACGGTCCAGAGAACGCGACTGACGGCGGGTCCGGGGGAGTTCCGGGCACCGAGCGCCTGCGTTTCACCTTCCCTCGCCAGGCCCGCGACCGCCACCTGTGCCTGAGCGACTACGTGGCATCCAAGGAATCGGGCAAGATCGACATCGTTCCATTCCAGCTGGTGACCATGGGTCAGCGAATCAGCGACGAAGCCAACAAGCTCTACGCCGCCAACCAATATCGTGACTACCTGGAAATCCACGGCCTATCGGTTCAGTTGACCGAAGCCCTGGCAGAGTTCTGGCACGCTCGAGTTCGTTCGGAACTGGGCTTCTCCGGGGATGACAGCAACAAGATCGAAGACTTCTTCGACCTGGCCTACCGAGGTGCTCGCTACTCGTTCGGGTATCCGGCTTGCCCAGCCCTCGAGGATAGAATCAAGCTGGTCGAGCTGCTGAAGCCCGAGGCAATCGGCGTCCACCTGTCGGAGGAACTCCAGTTGCACCCCGAGCAGTCGACCGATGCGATGGTGCTGCACCACCCAGAAGCCAAGTACTTCTCGGTCTAAAGACCGAATCCGAACGAAGGCAGGACGATGACGTCAACCCCGCAGGAGCTAGCCGCAGCGGCGCTGGCTCGCTCGGTGCGTCATGAAGTTCAACTGCCGTCAGTAAGAACCGTTTATTGGCAATACCCAGCCAGTTCGCCTAGCCGAGGCCTAATCATCTTCATCCACGGCTACCGCGGCAACCATCACGGGCTGGAAGCAATTATTGGTGCCTTGCCGGACTTCGACATCATCGCACCGGATCTTCCTGGTTTTGGAATCGCCGAACCGTTCCCGGGGCGCCACTCGGTGGTTGCCTATTCCACCTGGCTCACCGAGTTTGTGGCTGCTGTTGGCAGCACCGACACCGTGATCCTGGCTCATTCCTTTGGCACCATAGTCACGGCCGCTGCCGCCCATAAGCAACTCAAGAACCGGTTGGTGCTGATCAATCCGGTCTCGAAGTTCGAGCGCAAGGGACGCGAAAAAGTACTTCAGGGCCTGAGTGACCTCTTCTATGCCTTCGGCGGAATGTTGCCAGAGCCTCTGGCCAACCCAATGTTGAAGAACCGGGTCATGGTCCGCGTCATGAGTGAAGTGCTGACTAAAACCAAGAACCGCCAGCTGCGCGCCTGGATCCACAAGCAGCACGATGAGAATTTCAGCGAATTCGCAGAGCGCCGGGTCGCCACCGAGGGATATACGGCCAGCAACTCGCGCAGTGTTTCCAGCTATGCGCGGGGAATCCAAAACGATACCTTGCTTATTGCCGCGGAACTAGATGACATCACCGCACTGGCGGACCAGCAGCGAGTGCTTCGCATGTTTCCACACGCCTCATTGAAGGTAATCCGAGGGGTCGGGCACCTGGTTCACTACGAGACCCCCGCGCTGGCAGCCCAGCATGCGCGCGACTTCATTCTTGAAAACAAGTAACCATGGAGACCGTCCACTTCGACTGCCGCTACCTGCGGATTGATCATCATGACGGCATCAGTCGCTATTCCGCGGGCCTCTTCACCGAGCTAAGCAAGCACACCAGGTTGGTGGCAATCATCAACGATGAGCGCCAACTGCGACACCTGCCAGACAACACCGAGTGGGTGCTACTTAATGACCCAACCAGCAGCACCGAGGCCTTCGCAGCATTTCGTCTCAACCGGCTCGGTGCCAAGTTGGTCTACAGCCCGATGCAGACCATCGGTTCTCTCGGCCGACGGTTCAAGTTAGTCCTTACCCTCCACGACTTGATCTACTATCGCCACCCCGCGCCACCACCGAGCATGCCGCTAGCGGTACGTATCGGTTGGCGTCTATTCCACTTGGCGTACTGGCCGCAACGTCTTCTGCTGAACGGTGCCGATGCAGTGGTCACAGTGAGTCAAACTACCGCCGATCTGATTGCCAAACATCGCCTCACCAGAAAGCCAGTCAAGGTGGTTTACAACGGGTCCGCAGCAAGCGGCCAGGCAAGTGTGGATCGCACCAGACCTGCCGGACCGCAGAAGCTGGTCTACATGGGCTCCTTCATGGGCTACAAGAATGTAGCCACCCTCGTGCGAGGCATGCAGGGCCTCCCTGGATACGAGTTGCACTTGCTCAGCCGCATTAGCGATGGCGATAGGGCAGCGCTGCAGTCTCTGATTTCGACTACCGGGGGCTCGGTGGTATTCCACAACGGAATCAGCGACCAGGAGTATCACGCGCTACTGAGCGAAGCGGTCGCGCTGGTTCATGCCTCCCAGGATGAGGGGTTCGGCATCCCACTGGTAGAGGCGATGGCTAAGGGAACGCCGGTAGTTGTCTCAGACATCCCGATATTCCATGAAATCGGTGGAGAATCGGCAGTGTTTTTCTCGGCAACCGACCCGGTCGGTTTCGCCGCTGCCGTGCGTGAAATCGAAGACCCTGACCGCTGGCAGAAGGTGTCGCGCGCGGCTCTCGCGCAGGCGGAACGTTTCTCCTGGCAGAGTTCTGCCCAGCAGCTGCTGACACTGCTGGAAAGCCTCTAGGGCCGGCGCAGTTCCTCACCCTGGTAGGTGTGCGGGTTGTAGCTGAGGATGTGCCAACCATTTTGCTCGGTGTGGGCAATCACGCTCAATGAGGTGTTGCCGAATCGGTCCCCAGCGTTGGGAAGGGTGTTTTCACTTACCAGCTCGATCACCTTCCGAATCAAGGCACCGTGCGAAACCGTCAGAACTCGCTTGCCTCGGTGGTTTTGCAAGAGTGCATCCAGGAGCAACCAGCAGCGATCTGCCAGTTCCACCAGTGATTCGCCACCGGGTATTACTGCTAGGTCGCGGAACTTCTCGCGCCATTCGTCATAGGTCAGGCCTTCGCCAACACCGAAGGCGCGCTCCAGCAAAAGTGGCTCAATGCTGGCAGCCGGAAGGCCGGCATGCTCGGAAACAATCTTCGCTGTGTCAATCGCTCGCGACAGCGGGCTAGCCACCAATGCATCCCAGTCCGCAGCAGAAATGAACTGGGCAACGGTCTGAGCCTGAGCTAACCCAGTTTCATTCAGCGGAATGTCTGTGGTGCCCTGCAAGCGGAAGTCGATGTTCCAATCGGTCTGACCGTGACGCAACAAGCCGACAATGGTCTCAGTCAATCAGCAGCCTTTCGAGAGCGACAGAGGTGTTTGCCTCGATCTTGGCCAGGGCTAACTCGTCGCCCTTGGTGGGTCCCAGGTTGATGATGACCACGGGTTTATCGGCCTTGAGGGCACGCTTCACAAATCGCATTCCGGAGTTGACTGCCAGCGAGGTTCCAGCTACCAAAAGACCACCAGCGGCATCCACCTCGGCATAACACTGCTCCACAAGTCCAGACTCGACCTGCTCACCGAAGAAAACCACATCAGGTTTCAGCACACCCTGACACTTTGGGCAAGTGGGAATCTTAAAGTCTTTGGTTGCCTCGATCTCGGCGTCACCATCGGGGGAGTACTCGACCGCGATGTCCTTGCTGACAGTTGGGTTTAGCTCGCTCAGCATGACGTCGATCTCGGTGCGACTGGTCATGGCCCCACAGCGCATGCAGCGAACCCGGTCTAGCCGACCGTGAAGCTCGTAGACATTCTTAGAGCCGGCCGCGGTGTGTAGGCCGTCCACGTTCTGGGTGATGAGACTCTGGACCACTGCCTGTTTTTCGGCGAGCGCCAACGCGAAGTGACCTGCGTTCGGTTTTGCCTGCGCGATTCTGGACCAACCCACAAAACTGCGAGCCCAGTAGCGCTGCTGGGCCTCGAAAGATCCCATGAAGCGATCGAACGTCATTGGGTGCTGGTGGACGCGCCCTGCGCCGCGATAGTCCGGAATCCCCGAATCGGTGCTCATTCCCGCACCGGTGAGAACGCAAAGCTTCAGCCCAGCCAGTTTCTCCCGCGCATAATCGATGCCAAACTGGGCCGCGGCCGAGATTGTTTGGTTCGATTCTGGGAGAGTCACTCTCAAATATTAAGGCTCAGGTCGAAGTCCTCGCCCCGGTTAGGAACAATCAGACGAGCGCCGGATTCCGTAGCCGCCCCAATCAGGGTGATTATCAGGTTCTCTCGCGCAAATTCCGGGAATCCAGTTCCTTGGACAGAACCTTGAATTCTCAGAGTGTTTCCGCTGCGAGTAAGGGTTATCTCGGTGCGAACACATTCCCCATTCAGCGCTCCGAAGGTTAGTCCGTCGTCTTCCTGCATGAGAGAGTGATGCACTCCATCCGCTGCTGGAACAAAGACTCGCAGTTCCATCTCGGTGGGGTAGTGGTCCGCGGTGCTGCTCGGCGCCTCGGTCCACATCGGAATGACCGACCCGGCTTTCGCATAGAGCGGAATGCGATCCAACGGAGCTTCGGCCCTAACCGTCTGTCCAGCGGACCGAACTGCTCGTCCGCTATGCCAATCGAACCATTCACCCGCGGGTAGATAGACCCCGCGCGCCGTGGCACCGGCCTCTAATACAGGCGCTACCAACAATTGGCCACCGAGGAGGTACTGGTCATCCAGTTCCCAAACGTTTGGATCGGATTGATAGTCGAATACCAGAGGGCGCTGAATCGGTGCCCCGGATTGCGAGGCCTCAACGAAAGCGGCATAGAGGTATGGCAGCAATCGGTATCGCAGCTTGACGGCATCCCTGGCGATAGTCAGCACATCGTCGCCCCAGGCGAACGCGTACTGGTCCAACTGATTGGTTTGATTGTGGTTCCTGGCAAACGGAGTCAACGCACCAGCCTGAATCCACCGAGCAAAGAGTTCGGCGTTGCTGTTTTCGGCAAAGCCTCCGATGTCGGCACCCACAAATGATTGCCCCGAGATGCTGAGTCCGGTGCCCATTGGGATCTGGAGCCAGAGGTGATCCCAGCGGGCCATGTTGTCGCCCATCCAGTTGGCCGCGTAACGCTGGATGCCCGCGGATCCCGCCCGAGACAGGATGAATGTACGCAGGTTGGGCTTGGCCTTACGTAGCCCCTGCTCGGTGCCCATCGCCATCAACATCGCGTAGGAGTTGTGATAGCGCTCGTGACTGAACTCACCCTTTCCGAAGCGCATCGGCTTTTCGCTGATGCCGCCGGTTGCTGGCTCGTTCATGTCGTTCCAGATCCCTGCGATACCGGACTCGACGTGCTTGGCGTTGAGGTCACCCCACCAGGCTC
>JBEGRP010000036.1:0-8258 GCA_041180345.1 Actinomycetota bacterium
CGGTCCACCTGGAACCCCTTCGGAAGCAAACCATCATGGGCAGCTTTGAGCCAGAGCACGTTGGCCAGCGAGTGGCCGATCACAATCACCTCATCGGTACTTTCACCGCGGGTTTGGAGCAGAATGTCCAATTCCGACTGAAGCAACCAACTCCAGCTGGCAAAGTCAGGCTCCTCGGTGTTGGGGTACTGCGGATAAAACACCTGATGGCTCTGGCGACGAAGCGCCACCGCCAGCCGTCTTTGCCAGTGCTCGGTTGGGCGCACGTTACCCCAACCGTGATTGATCAGAACGTATGCCATGGTCAAATGCTAACTACTGCAGAGCCGCCCCGCGAAGCGCGGGCTTCACGATTAGTAACGTGGCTAGCAGTGCGATTCCGAAGCAAATCAGATAAGCGCCACCCAGGCCAAGCACGTTGCTGGTGGGAAGCAGCGTGTAAATCGGTGACAGCAGACTGGTAACCGCGAAGTTTGTGGTTCCCATCAGCGCGGCGGCCGTTCCCGCCTCTTCACCATGTGGAGCCAGCGAGAGGGTTTGGCTAGGACCACCCGACATACCGAAACCAATCACTGCCAGATAAACGAAGGCCATGAGCAACGGGGTGGAAAGGAAGGCCTGACCGACGGTGAGGAGGCCGATGCCGGACCCGATTCCAAGGCACATAGCGATAATCAAGGTGAGAACATAACCGATGCGTGGGCCAGTGGCGGAGAAAGAGACCGTGGCCGCCATGATGCCATAGGTGGTCTGATCCATCTTAAGAAGGTTGAAAAACAGGAATGGGAATAGGTTGAGGTAGGCATAGAGCTGAAGGGTGACCATCACCGAGACCAGCATCAATCCGCGGTAGGAGCGATCTTGCAACACGTGCGCGAACCGAGCACCCATGCCAGCGAAGATCTGGTCTTTGCGGTCGGCTGTTGCGAGGGTTTCGCGCAAACCGAAGATGGCCAGCAACAGGACCAGCACCGCAAAGGCGCCAAACACGTTGAAGTCGGTGCGCCAATCCAACTGGGCCACCAGTTGTGAACCAATGATTGGTGCCAGCACCGGAGCAAAGCCTTGAACCCAGAACACCTTGGACAGGAGTTTCATCATGGCGTCGCCGCTGGCAAGGTCTCTGGCAATACCGCTGGCGATTACCGCGGCACCGGACGAACCCACTGCCATCAGCACTCGGGCAGCGATGAAGAGGCTCATGTTTGGCGACAACGCTGACAGAAATGCACCGAGCGCGTAGAGCGCGATCGCAACCACCATGGGCCGCTTACGCCCGATTGCATCCGAGAACGGACCGGCCGCCAACTGACCGAGAGCCATGCCTACGGTCACTCCCGTCATGCTGAACTGCAGCAGGGCATTGCTGACGCCAAAGTCGGCGCCGATCTTGGGGAAAGCGGGTAAGAAAGGATCGATGGTGAACGGCTGCAGTGCGAAGGCAAGCGCGAGAAAAATGATCAAGACGGAGCGCTTGGGAGTGATTGCGGGCACTGGGAACTTTCGAGAGGTGTACTACGAGTCTAAAGAAGAAACCCGCCCTGCCGAAGCAGAGCGGGTTTCCAACCGAGAGGTTGAGATTACGCCAGGGTAACCTTTGCGCCAGCGCCCTCCAGGGCAGCCTTTGCCTTCTCAGCAGCGTCCTTGTTAGCGCCCTCGAGGATCTTCGAAGGTGCGCCGTCAACGAGAGCCTTTGCCTCGCCCAGGCCGAGGTTAGTGAGTGCACGAACCTCCTTGATGACCTGGATCTTCTGGTCGCCAGCAGCCTCGAGAACTACGTCGAACGAGTCCTTCTCCTCTGCAGCCTCAGCGGCAGCAGCAGGTGCACCAGCAGCAGCAACTGCAACTGGAGCGGCGGCGGTAACCTCGAATACCTCTTCGAACTTCTTGACGAAGTCGCTGAGCTCAATGAGCGAAAGCTCCTTGAAGGCGTCGATCAGCTGGTCAGTGGTCAGCTTTGCCATTTGATATCTCCTAGATGTTTTTTGTAACTAAGTAACGGTTGATTAGTTGGACTGCTTCTCGCGCAGGGCGTCGACGGTGCGAACAGCCTGCGAAAGCGGAGCCTGGAATACGTAAGCAGCCTTGAACAGCGAGGCCTTGAGGACGCCTGCGGCCTTGGCCAGCAGAACTTCCTTGGTCTCGAGGTCCGCAAGCTTCTTAACCTCTTCGGCAGAAAGGGCCTTACCTTCTAGGTAACCGCTCTTTACAACCAGCAGAGGGTTTGCCTTCGCAAAGTCACGCAGGCTCTTTGCAACGTTTACTGGGTCACCAGAAACAAATGCGATTGCGCTTGGACCAACCAGCTGACCGTCAAAAGCGGTCACGCCAGCGTTCGCAGCGGCAATCTTGAGCAGAGTGTTCTTTGCTACGGCGTAAGTTGCGTCTGCACTGATGGAACGGCGCAGCTCTTTGAGCTGAGCCACAGTGAGACCGCGGTACTCGGTGAGCAGAATCGCAGACGAGCTCGAGAACTTCTCGGTAAGCTCGGCGACGGTTGCTTCCTTGTTCGCCATGGCACTCCTTGGATGATTTACATGCCGGTAGCCCCAGGACCCAGAAAACTGGCCGAGCCGAGTATTCACTCTGCCCGCACAATAAAAAAGGCTCCGGCGCAGACGCACGGAGCAATAGCGAACTAAATCGCTGAAACTTCACACACCTGCGCGGGTTGCCGCATTTACTGCGATCCTTCGTCGGTCGTGGTCATACCCCAGCGATTTTCATCAATGGATTCTGCCCGCGCCCGAAACCGGCGGTCTTTGGCTGCTTACAGTCTACCCGCCAAGCAGAAGTGGGCGCAACCCCTAAAGGTCACGCCCACCGCTGTGAATCGTTATTAGTCGTCGAAACGACGCTTGTTTCCGCCGAAGTTGCCACGGCCACCGGAACGCTCGCCGCTGAACTTACCGCGGTTGCCTCCCCAGCTCTTGCCACGGCCACCGTCACGGTCGCCACCGCGGTCGCCACCGAACTTGCCACGGCCACCACGTCCGCCATCGCGGTCGCGGCCACCACCGAAGTCCAGGGTGTCGGCTGCAGGAGGTGGGGCAATCGGTCCAGCCAATTCCTCGAGCAGCTCGTGGTTTGGCCAAACATCAGTGAACAGACCGTCACGCTCGGCGCGGTTCAGGAGGTCCTCCATACGGCGACGACGCTGACGCGGAATCATCGTGACGACGGTACCCTCCTTGCCGGCGCGGCCCGTACGACCAGCGCGGTGCAGGTAGGTCTTGTACTCCAGTGGTGGGTCAATCTGGATAACCAGACCGACGTCATCGACGTGGATACCGCGAGCAGCAACATCGGTGGCCACCAGAACGCGGGTACCGCCGCGCATGAAGCGCTCCAGGTT
The DNA here is from genome assembly GCA_041180345.1 of Actinomycetota bacterium. Classification (GTDB taxonomy): domain Bacteria; phylum Actinomycetota; class Actinomycetes; order Actinomycetales; family Microbacteriaceae; genus Rhodoluna. The sequence continues at coordinate 3,356 of JBEGRP010000036.1, forward strand.
ACGGTTACGCTGGCTCTGGTTTAGGTCACCGTGCAGTCGAGCAGCTGGAACTCCGGCCTCGGTGAGGCTTTCGCTCAGGCTCTCGGCGGTTGCCTTGGTGCGGCAGAAGATCAGGGTCTTGCCCTCGCCCTGAACCAGACGCAGCAGCACTGGGCTGCGGTCTTCGTCGCGGGTGATCAGCACTCGGTGAGTGATGTTGGCGGTGTCGTTCTCCTCGTTTGGAACCTCGTAGGTGAACGGGTCTGGCATGAACTGCTTGACCAGCGCGTCGACCTCGCGGTCCAGGGTGGCACTGAAGAGTAGCTTCTGGCTGTCTCCGGTCGCCTCCATGATTCGGCGCACACCCTCGATGAAGCCAAGATCACACATGTGGTCAGCTTCGTCGATAACGATGGTCTCGACCTCGGAGAGGTCAACGATGCGCTGCGCCATTAGGTCTTCCAGACGACCCGGAGTAGCAACCAGAATGTCTACACCGCGGCTAAGCGCGATCTCCTGGCGACGCTGCGGGACACCACCGTAAACGGTGGCAGTGTAGAAGCCCACCGAGCGAGCCAGCTGGCTAGCGGTGCGGTCAATCTGGTCTGCCAGTTCACGAGTTGGAGCGAGGATCAGAGCGCGTGGCTTATTTGGCTTGCGTGGCTGAGATCCGCCCGCGACCAGCTTGGTGATAACAGGTACACAGAACGAAACGGTCTTGCCCGAACCGGTCTTACCGCGGCCAAGGACATCCTTGCCCTCAACTGCGGCTGGGATGGTTGCGGCCTGGATTGGGAAAGGCTTCTCTGCGCCCATGCGAGCCAGAGCCTCTACCAGCTTCGGGTGAAGACCCATCTCTTCGAACGAGCCCGCAAGTTCAACTTCGGCTGCATCCACCGAGACCAGACGCTCGAGAACCTGGTCCTCGGCGAATGCCTTCTTGTTTGGGTTGGTGGCGCGACGGTCCTCGAAGGAACGGTCACGGCTGCGGTCGCGCTCTACGCGGTCCGAGCGATCGAAACGACGGTCGGTGCCGTCGTTGTCGCGGCGTGGGCCGCGGTCATCACGGTTGAAACCTGGGCGACCACCACGGTCGTCACGGTTGAATCCCGGACGGCCACCACGGTCTTCGCGTGGCGCCCAATCCTTACGACGGTCATCGCGACCACCGCGAGCATCGCCATCGCGAGCCGGACGGTCATCACGGTTGTAGGCCGGGCGGTCACCGCGGTCATCGCGGTTGAAACCTGGGCGACCACCACGGTCGTCACGGTTGAATCCCGGACGGCCTCCACGGTCATCGCGATCGAAACGTCCCGCACCCTTGCCTGCTGGCTTGGAGTAGCCACCGTCGCGCGCAGGGCGGTCGTCGTAACGACGCTCCTCGCGTGGGGCTTCCTTCTTAGCCTCGAAAAAGGCCTGACGCTTGTCCGAGCGACCGCCACGGCCGTCTTCGCGGACCTTGAACTTGGGCTCGGATGCGTGGCCACGGCCGGCCGGAGCACCGGTCTTGCCGTGACGAGGTTTGCGGCCCGCAGGGCGTGCCGAACTGTTGCCAAAATTAGGCATATTGGTATTTCCTCTTTAGTTATGTGAGCCCTGGAGGGAGTAGCCCCTGGCGCACTGTTCTGAACAAGTCGAACTGCGCTAGACCCACATAAATTGCTGCTCACTTAGAGCACATAGAGGATAAGACTGGCACTTCATAAGACTCGAAACCGCTAAGGATTTCGATCGTTTGTTAGTGGAAGTGCTGCAAACGACTTTGCGTTACCGAATCGTAACTTTTCTAGCCTAGCCGATTAGGTTGCGTTTGGCTAGAGCTGCTTCCAAGTCAATGTTGGACGGCTCAACCAGGAACTCGCCATCCGCGAAGACGATGACCGGGATGTTCTTGCGACCAGAGATGGCCTCGGCCTCGACTGCGTTGGCAGCCTCGTGCTCAACGTTCTTTTCCTCGTACTTGATGCCGAGGCTGTCCATCTGCGCCTTGCTGCGGCGGCAATCGGTGCACCAGTCGGCACCGTAGTAAGTTACATCAGCCATCATTTGCTCCTAACGAAGTCGGTTTTTGTCTGGAATTACTAACTCATCACCATCAAAGGTGATTCCCGTCAAATCCGCAACCACGATATCAGCCTCGGTGGAAAGCGCCTTTTCCGAAACTCCGATCACCAGCCCCACGCCTGCCGTAATAGCCGCTTCACACCCGGCAGCGGCGTCCTCAAAGACCACGCAGTCCGCGGGGTCGAGGCCCAACCGCTCAGCACCAAGCAGGTATGGATCCGGATCGGGCTTGCCGCGCTTCACATCGTCACCGGTCACCAGCTCGGCGGGAACTGGAATGCCCGCGGCCTCCAGTCGGGCCCTACCCAGGTTGGCATTTGCGCTGGTGCAAACAGTCCAGACACCCGGCTTCAAAGACGTTGTAAGTGCCACGGCACCGGGAAGCGCCTCGGTCTCGGCCGCAGAGTCTTGTTCCAACTGGTTGATGTAGCCGTTTGCCTCGGCGAAAAGCTCCGGGGCCACCATCGCCCGGACCTTATCCTCGGCTCTAACCCCGGCATTTTCCGGCGAGTCCCAGTCCCAGCCAGGAGCGTATCTTTCGGCCCACTTGGCCCAGGCCACGGCGGCGGCATGGTGAGAATCCACCAAGACGCCGTCGTTATCGAATAACAGCCCGCGGGCGTTGAACTTCAAAGTGACTCCTGGAGCGCCGGATGCCCGGCTAGTTTCTTGGCTCGCGGGAACGCTCGGCCAGAAGCAGGTAGATGCCAACCACCGCAATCACGATCAGCACGAACGCGGGCACGAAATTTTCCCAAAAGAGCACCGAGGTGAAAGGCTTGATGACCGGCGGCACCGGCTCGGTGGGTTCAGAACCCGGAGTCTTCGAGATGAGCTTGTCGGACCAGTGCACCATTCCTTGAACGGCTTCGGCCGCTTTCGAGAACGAGACGATGGTGACGATTGCGCTCCAGATGATTCCCAACACAAGGTTCAGGTTGCGAGCCCCCTTGGTGGCGCCAACCTTGGCACCTTGCACCAACGAGAAGTTGTAGGCAGCGGTTGCAAACCGAGTTCCCAGAACCATGCCGGCACCGAGAATGGCGTGAATCAAGACCCAGATCCAGATATCCAAGCGGCTGTGAGTTATGTCGCTGACGATCAAGCCCACCAGTAGCGCCAAGACTCCACCGATGATAGGAACCGAATAACCCAGACCGAGGCTGCGCTGAGCCGAGGATGACGCGTTTGAAGACTTAGCCATTTGCGTTCTCCTTGGTTGGTTCAGCGCCGTCGGCAGACTCGGTGGTCACCTTTCCAACGAATGCCCGCAGAATGACAAAAACCATCAGGGCGGCATCCAGCAGAATCGGCACGTAGACGTTGACCACGCGCATCAACTCATTTACCGGCTGAGTCTTTGTGGTGCCGTAGTTGTAGAAGTTGTTGTTGAAGTTAGACATGAAAATGCCGATTCCAAACACCGTGCAAATAATCAGCGCCACGAAGACCGCCACCAGCGAGAATCCGCGAATCGCTCGCTCTAGCCGAGTGGTGTGAAGGTCGTGCGCCATGCGACGGGCGGTCACCGAGGCAATACCAAGGCCGGCCGCACCGATCAGAAACAGATAAGTGGCCAGCTGGAAGTCGTTGCGCTGGGCCGACCAGTTGTTGTAGTTCGCGCCATACTGCAGGTAGAGATTTGCCACCTGGCCGAAAAGCGTGAAAAACCAGAAAAAGACGAGACCGGCTAGTGGGAGCGCCAGTGCCAGCTGGCCCCGGCCGATCTTTGATACCAATGAGTTCCCCATGCCTTCAGGCTACTATGGACGCATGATTCTCGTCATCGGTGAAGCACTAATCGACCTCATTGAGAACCGCTATCAGCCAGGTTCCTACAACGCGATTGTGGGTGGCGCTAACGCCAACGTATCAATCGCTTTGGCCCGTCGCGGCACCAAGCAACAGTTCCTGGCGCGCATCAGCAATGATCGATTCGGCAAGATCATCCGCGAGAAGCTGGAAGCGAACCACGTTGGCCTAGACCACGTCGTTAGCACCGACGAACTCAGCACGCTAGTGGTCGTCGCGATTGACTCTCACGGTGTGCCTTCGTATTCGTTTTACGTGAACGGAACCGCGGACTGGGGTTGGACTCCCGACGAGCTGCCAACCGACGTTGACCTAGAAAACCTGCACGCGACCGCAATCCAGTTCGGCTGCCTAACTATGGCAATGGAGCCTGGAAACAAGGTGATCGAAGCCTGGGGTAAGAGCCACTTCGAGCAGAACTCGGTGACCATAAGCCACGACATCAACATGCGCCCGGCGCTGGGTTTCGAACCCGCCAAGGAGCGTGCTCGCGTTGAATACGTCAATAGCTTCAGCCACATCATAAAGGCCAGCGATGAAGATATCCAGTGGCTCTACGAACTTGATGAAAATGCTGCCGATTTTCAGCAGCGAATCGACCAGATTGTTACTGATTGGATTGGGAACACCGGTCGCCACGTTTTTGTAACTCGCGGTGGCGATGGCGTGACCGTCTACCGACCTGGTGGAACCAGGCTAGATGTGCCGAGCCGTCGAATCAACGTGGTGGACACAGTGGGCGCCGGCGACACCTTCTGCGCAAACCTGCTGGGCCAACTCAGCGACGTGGGTGCTCTGGGCACCGACGCCTTCGACCTCCTCACCAACCTCTCGGACGACACCATCACCGAGTTTGTTCGCGTTGCGGGAGTTGCCGCCAGCATCACCTGCGAGCGAGCCGGCGCGGAACCCCCAACCCTGGCAGACCTCAACGAGGTCTTGGCCGCTCTCTAGGCCACTATCTGGGCCTGGAGCTGAACCCCGCCGTCAACGTTGATCAGCTTCCATTGGTGAGTTAGTTCATCCAGAACGGTCGAGCCGTAAC
>JBEGRP010000037.1:0-7616 GCA_041180345.1 Actinomycetota bacterium
GCAGATTGGCGGGTCACCGTCACCGAGCAAACCACGGCCAAAACCGGGTTTGTGCTAACAGGGCCGGATGGTGTTCGCATCGAATCGAGTGTCCCACTGATTGGAACTCACATGGCCGCCAATGGTGGTCTCGCGATTGCCATGGCCATCACGGCTGGAGTCGACTGGCGTTTGATTCAAGAGCGAGTTCGCGAAGGTATTGCTGCCTATCTGCCGGGCCGCACCGAGCCCATCAACGCAAACCAGGCCGGTCCCTCGGTGTTCGTTGATTTTGGCCATAGCCCTGATGCCTTCTTGCACACGCTCCGTAGCCTTCGAACCGTTACTAAGGGTCGTTTGTTCATGGTCTTCGGTGCCGACGGCGATAGAGACGCCTCGAAGCGACCAGACATGGCTCGGATTGCGGCCGAAAATGCCGATGTGGTGATCATCACCGATCACCACCCGAGGTTCGAAAACCCGGTTTCTATTAGGCGGGTGCTTTTCGACAGTGCTATTGCCGCGGTTCCCGATTTGGAACTTTACGAAGTTAGCCCACCGGAACAGGCCATCCGAAAGGCCGTTTCATTGGCGCAGCCCGGAGACAGCATTCTTTGGGCGGGCCCAGGGCACCAGGATTACCGAGACATTCAGGGAAAGCGCACGGTTTACTCGGCAAGAGAAGAAGCTCGCGCGGCGCTGGTAGAGCAGGGCTGGTCATGATCGAGCTCAACCTGCAGCGAATTGCCGACTTCGTCGACGGCCAAATGCTTGGCGATTTCGCGACTGATTCCGCGAGCTTAATAGTCACCGGATCGGTCGAGACCGATAGTCGGTTGGTCGGCGCAGGTTCGCTTTTCGTGGCAAAACCCGGCGAGGTTACCGATGGCCACAACTTCCTCAAGCAGGCAAAAGCTGCAGGCGCCATTGCGGCACTAGTCGAGCGCCCAGTTGCTGACGTCGACATCCCTCAGATCCAGGTTGCGGATGCGGTTCTGGCGCTGGGAAAACTGGCCAAGGCGGTATTGACTCTGGTGCGGAGCGAAACTGATTTGAAGGTCGTGGGTATCACCGGCAGCAATGGGAAAACCACTACCAAGAACATGCTCCGGGCAATACTTAGCACGCAGGGTGAGACCATCGCCCCGATTGAGTCCTACAACAACGAGGTTGGCGCTCCAATCTCGGTGTTGAAGGTTGACCGCAACACCAAGTATCTGGTTGCCGAATTGGGTGCTGGCGGGCCGGGAAGCATCGCCTATCTGACCGACATCGTGAAGCCTGACATCGCGGTCGAGCTTAAGGTCGGCCTAGCTCACGCCGGTGAGTTCGGCGGCATCGAGGCTACAGCAAAGATCAAGGCCGAGTTGCTGGTTGGTTCATCCAACCAAACAACCGCTGTGCTCAACGCAGATGACGTAAATGTGCGCGCGATGGGCGAGAAATTTGAGGGACCGAAGGTCTGGTTTGGCACTGGCCCCGATTCCCAATACCGAGCCGATAACTACGAGATGACCTTGGCCGGTACCGGATTCGACCTGCACTGGCCTGACGGCAGTGTCAATCGAGTGACACTCCAAATCCTGGGGGAACATCATGCGATGAATGCGTTGGCCTCAAGCGCTGTCGCAGACCTCCTTGGGGTACCTCGTCTACAGATCTTGTCGGCACTGGAGCAGTTGCCGCTCGCTGAGCGCTGGAGGATGCAGCTGAGCCACCGCGCCGATGGGGTAAGCATCATTAACGATGCCTACAATGCGAGTCCAGACTCGAGCCGAGCCGCAATGCAGACCCTGGCTCAGCTGGGTCGGCAAACCGGACGTCGCACAGTCGCGGTAATCGGCGAGATGGCCGAACTGGGTGAATTCAGCGCTGAAGAGCACGACAAACTTGGGCGATTGGCGGTGCGTCTCAATATCGACCTGCTGATTGCGGTTGGTCCTGCTGCCAAATTGGTTTACATGGGAGCCTCCTTCGAGGGAAGTTTCGACGGAGAATCGCAATACTTCGAGAGTCTTGACGAGGCTTTGACGGGTGTGCGTGGAATGCTTAGAAGCGGAGATATCGTTTTGGTGAAATCGTCCAAGAGCGCGAATCTGCGCCACCTTGGAGACGCACTCCTGGAGGTGAACTAAGTGAGAGCACTGCTGGTTGCAGGCGCCGTGGCGCTTATGTTCAACCTCCTCTTGACGCCGGTCTTCATCTACCTCTTCCGCAAGTGGCAGTGGGGTCAGTTCATCCGGGTCGATGGCCCGCAGAGCCATCAGGTCAAGCACGGAACCCCCACTATGGGTGGCATCGTCATCATCCTGGGTGCGGTCGCGGGTTATTTTGCCGGCAAGTTCTTGAACAACGAGCCACCTACCATCAGCGCTCTTCTGGTGATTCTCATGATGGTTGGCCTAGGGTTGGTCGGTTTCCTGGATGACTTCCTGAAAACTCACAAAAAGCGAAACCTGGGCCTTGGCGGTTGGCAGAAAATTGCTGGTCAGACCGTCGTAGCTGCGGTTTTTGCATTGCTTTCGCTGCAGTTCCCAAACGGTCAGGGTCAAACTCCTGCCACCACTCACTTCTCGGTCGTACGTGACATCTGGCGCACCAACTTCGTGTGGGATAACAGTTCTTCGATTGCTCGCGCCATTGGTGTGACGCTCTTCGTGGTTTGGATCATTTTCCTGGTTACCAGCACCTCGAACGGAGTCAACATCGCCGACGGCCTAGACGGCCTTGCTACCGGATCGTCGATTATGGCCATCGGTGCATACGCGGTCATTGCCTTCTGGAAGTTCAACCAGGCCTGTGGCGGTGAGCGTGTGGTCAGTCAGACTTCGTGCTACTACTCTCGTGATCCACTGGACTTGGCCGTCATAGGTGCCGCTATTGTCGGCGCCCTAATCGGGTTCCTCTGGTACAACACTTCGCCGGCTCAAATATTCATGGGCGACACCGGATCGCTTGGTCTCGGTGGTGCGCTGGCAGCGATGGCAATCCTGACCCGCGCTGAGTTGCTGCTGGTCTTCCTCGGCGGGCTTTTCGTTATTGTCACTGGTTCGGTAATCATCCAGCGGCTGTACTTCAAAGCCACCAAGGGCAAGCGAATCTTCTTGATGTCGCCCCTTCACCATCACTACGAACTAAAGGGCTGGGCCGAGATCACGATTGTGGTTCGGTTCTGGATCATTCAGGGACTTTGTGTCATGGCTGGTCTGGGTGTCTTCTACCTAGAGTTCTTGAACCGATAGCCGCATGAAGGACCTCAGCCAACTCACTTCCTGGAACTCCGACTGGCGCGACTTGCGAGTCGGAGTGATTGGTCTCGGCGTTTCTGGATTCTCGGTGGCGGACACTCTGGCGGAGCTAGGCGCAGACCTTTTGGTGGTCGCAGAGAAGGCGGAGCCCGACTACCTGAATATCCTTGAGGTTTTGGGAGTTCCCTACCTTGTCGGGGACTCCGCGACTGCCAATAACGGCGTTCCACCCGAGTTGGTCTCCCACCAGCCTCAGGTAATTGTCACCAGCCCGGGTGTGCGCCCGGATGCCGGGGTGATTCGCTGGGCCGAAGATAACGGAATCGCTATCTGGGTCGACATCGACCTGGCCTGGAGGTTGCGGGATAAGACACCTCGAGTGGCTGAATGGCTGACAATCACCGGCACCAACGGGAAGACTACGACGACGCAGCTGGTGACTGAAATGCTGGTTGAGGGCGGGGCTAAAGCGGCCGCCTGCGGAAACATTGGCACTCCGATTCTTGACCTCATCCGCGATCCGGATGGTTTCGACTTTCTGGTGGTAGAGCTTTCCAGCTTCCAACTTCACTATCTCAACGTCGCACCGGGACAGGGCGTTCATCCACTGGCCTCGGTGGTTCTGAACATTGATTATGACCACCTGGACTGGCACGGCGGCTACCAGAAGTACGCAAAGGCTAAAGGCAAGGTCTACGAGAACACCAAGGTCGCCTGCGTTTTCAATGCTGCCGACAAGGCGACCATCAAATTGGTTGAGGACGCGGACGTCGTCGAGGGCTGTCGAGCCATCGGTTTTGGCCTCGGCTCTCCCGATCGCGCAGAGATTGGCTATGTCGAGGACATCCTGATCGATCGAGCCTTTGTGGAAAGTTATGACGAGGCCGCTCCGGTTGCCGATTTCAAGGACATCGAGGCCATCGGAGTTCTGACTCCACACCTCTTGGCCAACGTTGCAGCCGCCACGGCCTTGGCGCGAGCTGCCGGTGTCGATCGTCAGCGCATTCGTCACGCGATTCGCAATTTCCGACTGGACCGTCATCGTATCGAGCTGGTGGGGGAGCAGGCGGGGATTCGCTGGTTTGATGATTCGAAGGCAACCAATCCACACGCCACAGCCGCATCGTTATCGTCTTTTGACAAGGTTGTTTGGGTGGTTGGTGGCCTTTTGAAGGGCGTAGACGTGGCTCCGCTCGTGAAGAAATTTGCTCACAAGCTGCGAGCTGCGATTGTCATCGGCTTGGACCGCGAGCCAGTTTTGCAGGCTCTGGCCTCTGAGGCTCCCGGAGTCGCAGTGATTGAGGTAGCCCCAGGTGAAAAGCTCATGGAACGAGTAGTTGCTGCCGCCTCAGAACATGCGCAATCCGGCGACGTAGTGTTGCTCGCTCCATCGGCTGCTTCGATGGATCAGTTTAAGGACTATGCCGACCGCGGTAACCAGTTTGCAGCTGCGGTACAGGCCCACCTGGAGGCACAAAACTAATGGCCACCGAGAAGATCCCACCACGCACCCTTCGCAAACCTCAGCCTGCACCGGTTAGAGAACAACGAGGCCCTGCCGCTAGGACATTAGGGGCTGCCAAACCGGCAGCCCGCACCACGCGCCCGACCCGCGCTGCCAAGGCCGCGGGGGCAACACGGGCACCAAGGGAAGCGCGCCCAAGACTCAATACCGCAGCACTTGGAGAGCGCCTCGGTCATTTCTTGGCAACCGTGTTCGGTGGACAATCGATGCTCTTCAACCTGATTGTCGGCGCAATGTTTATTCTGGTCAGCTACGGTTTGCTGATGGTGCTGTCCGCAAGCAGCATCGACTCCATCAAGCAGTACGGCGATCCGATGGGAATGTTCTGGCGACAGGCTTTCTCTGCCACGGTTGGCCTTGTCGGCTTGATGATTGCTTCGACGCGCTCGGTCGAATGGTATTTCCAGGCTTCCAAGTGGCTATTCGGCGGAGCACTAGCACTCCAGGTTTTGGTCTATGTTCCGGGTGTTGGCGTCAGCGTGAATGGCAACACCGAGTGGATTCGCCTACCTGGTGGTTTCACAATTCAGCCCTCGGAGTTCATCAAGTTGGCACTGATTGTCAGTGTCGCTATGTTGCTGACCAACCGCGAGCATGAGGCCTATGACGTGCGGCGCTTTGCCTGGCCGACACTAATCCAAGCCGCCGGCGCCATCGTTTTGATCATGATCGGTAAAGACCTGGGAACCTCGCTGGTCATTGCAATGATCGCGATCACGATGGTTTGGCTCGCAGGCGCCCCCAGCCAACATCTCCGCCTTCCGCTTATCGCCGGATCGGTGGCCGTGGTTGTGCTGCTGCTGAGCAGCTCGAGTCGAATTGGTCGAATCTTGGCCTGGTTGAATCCCGCGACTTCTGACCAAGCCAACCCTTATGCCTGGCAGAGTCAGCATGGTATTTGGGCATTGGCAAACAGCCACATCATCGGCCAGGGGCTGGGCATGTCCAGCCTGAAGTGGTCCTGGATCCCCGAGGTCGAGAACGACTATATCTTCGCGATCATTGGTGAGGAACTGGGCATAGTTGGCGCCCTCGCCACGATTGCAATCTTCCTGTTGCTTGGTTACTGGATTGTTCAGGTTGGTCTTAGGGCTCAGGACACTTTCGGCCGCCTGGTTTCGTTTGGCGTGGCCAGCTGGATCGTCTTGCAGGCCATGGTCAACATCGCCGTGGTGCTGCAACTTCTGCCCGTTTTGGGTGTGCCTTTGCCGTTGATTTCGGACGGTGGTTCTTCCCTGATTGCCGGCATGGCTGCAATCGGTGTTGTGCTATCGGTGGAGCGCCACAATCACGAAGTGCTAGACGGTGGCATGCGCCGCCCGATTCGAGTGCGGCGATGACTCGCTACCTACTGGCAGGTGGCGGCACCGCGGGTCACGTAAACCCTCTACTTGCCCTGGCAGACCGGATTCGTGACACCGAGCCTGGTGCCGAGATTTGGGCACTGGGAACAGCGGAAGGCCTAGAAAGCCGCCTCGTTCCAGAGCGTGGCTACCGTTTGCTCACCGTTGCTCGCCTGCCGTTCCCGCGAAGGCTAAACGCTGCCGCGCTCCGTTTCCCGCTCCGCTACGAGTCTTCGGTTCGTAAGGTGGTCGGTTACCTGAAGGGTAACCGCATTGACGTGGTTGTGGGTTTTGGCGGCTATGCGAGTGCGCCGGCCTACACCGCTGCTAGACGGTTAGGTATCCCCGTGGTGATTCACGAGGCAAATGCCTTGCCTGGCCTGGCAAACCGAATGGCGGCAAAGCGTGCTTCCGGTGTTGGAGTTGCATTCCGCAACACTCCCATCGCAAACGCAAGTTTTGTCGGCATGCCGCTGCGCGCCGAAGTTGAGGCGCTCGCCGCGGGCATCAATCAGGCCGATCGAGTCGCGGCCAGAGCGCACTTCGGCTTGGACGAGTCCACGACTACGTTGCTGGTTACCGGAGGCTCACTCGGTGCAAAGAGAATCAATGAGACCATCGAAGCTTCCCGCGCGGCGCTGCGAAACGCCGGGATTCAGGTTTTGCACATAGTTGGAGACCGCAGCGAGTTTGAGGCGGAGGCGACCAGCGATTTCGTGCGCCTGAAGTACTGCGATCGGATGGACTTGGCAATTGCTGCCGCCGATTTCGCGGTTTGCCGAGCCGGATCGGCTACCGTCAGTGAGTTTGCCGCAATCGGCCTCCCCGCGGTTTACGTGCCCTATCCGGTAGGAAACGGTGAACAGAAGCACAATGTCACCGAGTTGGTTGATGCCGGCGGCGGACTGCTGTGTGCGGATGCTGACTTCACCCCAGAGTTTGTGAACAGCGTCTTAATTCCATTGGTATCAGACGCCCGAGCTAGGGGCCTGATTTCTGCAGCCGCTAAGAAGGTTGGCGTCGCCGACGGCACCGCGAGGTTGATGGCTCTGGTTCAGAGCGTGTTAGCCAAGCGCTAGCCAGGTTCGCGCATAGGCTTTTTGACAGACTATGCGCGTTTAGCGAGGTAACAAATGATTAAGCCTGACTTCAGCCAACCAGTTCCGGAGGATCTGGGAACGGTTCACTTTGTCGGCATTGGCGGTTCCGGCATGAGCGGCATCGCCCGAATCCTCTTGGGCATGGGTCACAAGGTGACCGGAAGTGACCTGCGCGACACCTCGAATGTGGCCGCGCTTCGCGACCTCGGTGCCGAAATCCATATCGGACACGACGCCAAACACCTTGGTAATCCAGACACCGTCGTGGTCACCAGCGCACTCTGGCCTACAAACCCCGAGTATTTGCTGGCGAAGGAGCGCGGGATTCCTGTCATCCATCGCTCCCAGGCGCTTGCCTATCTGACGGGCAAGAAGCGCGTGATCGCGGTAGCCGGAGCACACGGTAAGACCACCTCCACCG
>JBEGRP010000038.1:0-7611 GCA_041180345.1 Actinomycetota bacterium
GAGTAGATGTCGGTGGCCGGCGATGAACCCTTGCCGGTTGCCTGTTCCGGTGCCAGGTACTGAACGGTTCCCATGACCTGGCCGGTCGCGGTCAGCGAGACCTGATCGGCGATTCGGGCGATACCGAAGTCGGTGATTTTCACCAGGTTGTCCGGGGTGATCAGCAGGTTTCCCGGCTTGATGTCGCGGTGCACCATTCCCGATTCGTGCGCCGCCTGAAGCGCACGTGCAGTCTGCGAAATGATGTCCAGGACGCGCTCGCCGGAGATCGACTTTTCGCGTTCCAGAATCTTGGCCAGCGATTCGCCCGGAACCAGCTCCATCACCAGGTAGGCGGAACCGGAGTCCTCACCGTAGTCGAAGACATTGGCGATTCCCTCGTGGTTGACCATCGCGGCCAGGCGGGCCTCGGTGCGGAAACGCTCCAGGAAGCCGGGGTCGCCCAGGTACTCCTGCTTCAAAATCTTGATGGCAACATCGCGCAGGATGATTTCGTCGTGGGCCTGCCAGACCTCACCCATACCGCCGGTCGCGATCAGGCTTTGCAGCTTGTAGCGACCGCCGTAGGTCATTCCGATTTCGGGCTTCACTTGCGCAACACCGCCTCCATCACCTTGCGTGCCACCGGCGCTGCCAATAGGTTTCCGAAGCCGCGTTGACCCATGCCACCGCCGTCTTCGACCACCACGGCGACTGCCACCTTCGGGTTTTTGGCCGGTGCGAATCCGGTGAACCATAGCGTGTACGGCAGGCTGCCGCCGTTCTGTGCGGTACCGGTCTTACCCGCTACCTCCACACCATTGATCTGACCGTTGGTGCTGACACCGTGAGCAACAGCGTTGACCATCATGTCGCGAACCTGCGTTGCCACCGAGGAATTCAGCGGCTGACCTAGCACGCTTGGGCTGGCCTGTTCCAGAATCGAGAGCGTCGACGACTGAACGTATGAGACCAGATATGGCTTCATCATGACGCCACCATTAGCCACCGCGGCAGATACCATCGCCATCTGAAGCGGGGTGACGCGGTCGTCAAACTGACCGAAGGCAGATAGTCCGGTCTGGGCATCGTCCATGCCTTGCGGGTAGATACTCGGTGTGACGTGCATTGGGATGCTCAGGTCCTTGCCGAATCCAAAGAGTTCAGCCTGAGCTCGAATCTTGTCCTGGCCCAGCGCGATACCCAGCTGAGCGAACGGAATGTTGCAGGACCACTTCAGGGCATCGGCAATCGAGACTCTAGGTTTGCCGCCGCACTTACCCTCGCCCGAGTTGTAGATGTAGGTGCTGGTCCCCGGCAGCTGGAACTTGGCCGGGTTGGGGAAGGTGTCGGTGGGCTTGTAGCCGTTGTTCAACGCTGCGCTGGCGACAATCACCTTGAAGACCGATCCCGGCGCGTAGAGCGAACCGGTGATGGCCTTGTTAATCAGCGGGTTGGTCTTGTCCGCAAGCAGTTTGTTGTAGTTGGCCTGAGCCTCGGCATTGCTGTGCACCGAGAGCAGGTTGGCGTCGAAGCCCGGCTTGGAGACCATCGCCAGAATCTTGCCGGTTGAAGGGTTCAGCGCGACCACGGCACCTTTGAGATTGCCGAGGGCATCCCAGGCCGCCTTCTGCACGGCAGGGTCGATGGTCAGTTCGACCGAGGCTCCGGATACCGGGTTGCCCGAGAGGGTCGCGTTCACCTGCTCGAAGAACTGCGAGGAGTTCTGACCGTTCAGATAGGTGTTCAGCACCTGCTCCAGGCCCGCGGTGCCCTGGGTGTTGGAGTAGAACCCGGTGATCGCCGAGTACATCGGCGAGGTGAAGGTTCGCAGGTAGTGATAGGCGTCGGCAGTCGGCACCGAGTAGGCGATTGGTTGGCCGCCCACCAGAATTGCGCCGCGCTTGGTCTTGTAGGAGTCGTAAAGGGTGCGGACGTTGCGGGGATCGTTATTCAGGTTGTCGGCGAAGACAAACTGAATTGCAGTTGCAGCGACGAAGAGGCTGGCGAACATCGCCATGATTACCAGCGAGACTCGTCTCAGTTCGCGGTTCATACCGTCACCGTCCTCTGGCTGCCACCGGCAGAGTCAGAGATACGCAGCAGTAGTCCGATGATGATCCAGTTGGCCAGCAGCGAAGAACCACCCGCGGCCAAAAACGGTGTCGTCAGACCGGTAAGCGGAACCACGCGGGTCACACCGCCAACCACGATGAAGGTCTGCAGCGCCAGCACGAAGGACAGGCCCGAAGCCAGCAACTTAGAGAAGTCATCGGAGTGAGTAAAGCCGATGCGGATACCGCGCGAGACCAGCAGCAGGTACATCAGCAGAATGACAAAAACTCCGGCAAGGCCAAGTTCTTCACCGAGGCTGGAGAAGATGAAGTCGCTTTCGGCAACCGGAACCAACTGTGGAAGTCCGCCGCCCAGACCCGCACCCAAGAGCGAGCCGTGTGCCAGCCCAAAGTTTCCCTGCGCCAACTGGTAGGAGCCACCGATTGCGTTGTAGTTGTCAGAGTTCAATGGGTCAAGCCAGGCGTTGATTCGACCCGAGACGTAAGTCATGAAGCGGCCGGCGACCAGCGCACCGGTCACGAACATTCCCAAACCGGTCACAACGTAGATTGCGCGACCGGTTGCGATGTAAATCATCACCAGGAAGAGACCGAAGTACAGCAGGCTGGTTCCCAGATCGCGCTCGAACACCAGAACGCCCAGGCTGGCAATCCAGACCAGGAGAATCGGCCCGAGCTCGCGGGCGCGGGGAAGGCGAATGCCAAAGACCTTGCGGCCCACTATGGAAAGAGAGTCACGACGACTCACCAGGTATCCGGCGAAGAACACGGTCAGGGCAATCTTGGCCAACTCACCTGGCTGGAAGGTGAAGCCACCGATGCCGATCCAGAGCCTGGCGCCGTTGATGGTTTTACCGATCACCGGAAGAGCGGGCGAAAGCAGCAGAACCACACCGAGGACCATGCTGATGTAAACGAAGCGGCGCAGAAAGAGGTGATTCTTGACGAAGACGATTACCAACAGCGCAGCGACCATCGCGATTACCGTCCAGACCAGCTGCTTACCCGCGAACAGGTTGGGATTGGTCAGGTGTTCCTTGGCTAGGTCCAGACGGTAGATCTCGCTGATGCCAAGGCCATTGAGTGCAACTGTGATGGGTAGCAGCAGCGGGTCGGCCTCGCTGGCGCGCATGCGCAGCACGACGTGAATTACCAGTGCCATAATCGCCGGGGGAAGCAGGTAGGTCCAGATGTCACTGCGGAGTACCTGAATCACACTCAGCTGAATTTGTGCCAGTTCATAGGCATTAAGACCCAGGGCAAAGAGCAGCAGGGTTAACTCGGTGTTGCGATTGCGCGGAACAATGCGGATTATTTTTCCGATCGAACCGGTGGTTGCACCGGCAACCGCATCGGCGGCCTTGTTAGCGGCGCGCAGCGATTTCTTTACAAACTTCAACGGGTTGGCCACTAGTTACCACCCGGGTTAACCAGAATCGAAATTTCACGGTTGGCGTCGTCCAGGCTGGTGGCCGGAATCGTCTGCTGCAGCAGGCTGCGCTGGTACTCGGTGAGGCTGGAGAGCGGAATGTCGGTCAGCTTGTAAAGGTGACTGAACTTCAGCGGGCCTAGGGATTCGCGGATGCCCTGATAAATCGCAATCTTGCCCTGACGCTCACCCAGGTAGTACCGACTCTGGGTGTAGGAGTAACCCAGGCCAATCGCCAGCAGACCAGCCAAAACCAGTGCCACCACGGTGGCGAACTGGCGGCGACGGTGCCACTTGATCTTGACGCGGGTCTGACTGAGGATGTAGTCCAAGTATTCGTCGGACTCCGGCTTGAACTCGCTGGTCTCCTCGCTGTTGCCCAGCAGGTCGGTGAGGGCGCGAGGGTTGAAGAGGCGAAGTAGGCGCGAACCGCGACGCTCGTCGATGATGATCTCGTTGGCAGCAGAACCCACGTAGGTTGCCTTGGGAACGAAGTCACTGGCGGCGTTGGCCGGAATGATGTCCAGGACAACTACGGTGACGTTGTCTGGGGCGCCGTATTCTAGGGTTTCTTGAACCAGCAAATCGGCGGCTTCTTCTGCCGGGATCGGGCCGGACATGATCATGCCGATCAGCCCTTCTGGCACGTAACCGCAGAGTCCATCGGAGCAGAGCAACCAGCGATCGCCGGGCTGAGTCTTCATGGTGAAGGTGTCGATGTCTGGCTCGTCCTCGACGTCACCGAGAACGCGCATCAGAACGCTGCGACGAGGGTGGGTCA
Source organism: Actinomycetota bacterium (assembly GCA_041180345.1). Taxonomy (GTDB): domain Bacteria; phylum Actinomycetota; class Actinomycetes; order Actinomycetales; family Microbacteriaceae; genus Rhodoluna. The sequence continues at coordinate 4,265 of JBEGRP010000038.1, forward strand.
GCGCCTCTTCCTCGGTGATGCGACCGAGGTCAACCAGGCGCTGCACGAAGGTGTGGTCCTTGGTGATCTGCTTGGTGACGCCTTCGCGACAGAGGTAGACGCGCGAGTCACCGATGTGCGCGATGGTCACGTCATCCCCGGTCAGCACCAGGCCGCTGAAGGTGGTGCCCATGCCGGCCAGCTCGTGGTGATCGCGCACGGTTTTGCCCAGTGAACGATTGGCCTCAAGCAGAGCCCCCTTGAGAGCCTCGGCTGCTACCTCGGGGTTTGGAAAGTTGCCATCGATTGGAGCCACCTTCTGGCTGACCATCGCCGAAGCGATGTCACCTCCGGCGTGCCCGCCCATGCCGTCGGCCACGAAGTGCAACTGGTAACCGGAGTAGCCGGAGTCCTGGTTGCTGTGGCGAACGCGTCCAACATTGGACTGCGCGTGGGCGATGATTTTGACTGACACTAGTTGGTCCTAGCCACGCAGTTCGAAGACGGAGTTGCCGATCTGAACCGGGACGTTGGCCTTGACGACCATCGGGGTGCCAACGCGCTTGCCGTTGACGAAGGTGCCGTTGGTGGAGTTGAGATCCTGGATCAGCCATTCGCCGTTCATCAAGACCAACTTCGCGTGCTGGGTGCTGGCGAACTCGTCCTGAATCACCAGGTCGGCGTTTTCGGCGCGACCAATGGTGACCTCGCGGCGATCCAGACGAAGCTCTTGCCCCTTACGCGGACCGGCGGTTAGCAGCAGCTTGGAAGGGATGATCTGAAGGTCTGTGGCCGGTGCGTCCACGATGGGGAGCGCGTCCGAAGTCTCGGGGGTGTTGTTTAGCGGAGCCGCTGGAATCACCGGAGCCGATACGACGACCGGCTGGTTTGCCTCGGCCACTCGGCTGACAACCTTCTGGCCGAATAGGTCGGCGCGGATGACGCTGAGGATGCTGAAGACGAAGATCCAGAGCACTGCCAGGAAGCCGATGCGCACCAGGAAAAGGGCCAGATCACTCATGGCTTACCGTCTTTGCGATGACACGGAACACCAGTTCGCTGTGACCGGCGGCAATCACCGAGTCGGCTTTCATGCCGGCTTCCTTGATTGGGCGGCCGTCCAACTTGGTGCCGTTGGTGGAGTTCAGGTCGCGCACGCCGGCATTCTTGCCGTCCCAAAGGATCTCCAGGTGAATGCGGCTGAGGCCCTTGTCGTCCAGTTGAATGTCTGCCGAGGCATCGCGACCGATGGTGGTGCGCGGCTTGGTCAGTAGGTAGCGCTGACCGGCGATGTCCAGTGCGGGAGTCCATTCGACGGCGACGCTCTGGGTTTGGCTGGTCACGGCGATTTGTCCCAGCGGCAGCGAACTGTCTTCGGCCAGGGTTATGACCAACCCGGCACCGAACTGATACTTCTGCTTGGTGGCGTGACGAGTGGAGAGGTCGACCAGTTCGTCAATTAGCGGCTGACCCAAAACCCGCATGCGAGCGAAGTCTGGGGAGGAGAGGCGAACCCGGTAGGCGTTGGGCGCCAGGATGCGATCGCGGCTGAGGATGCTGCTCTTAGAGTCCATCTCGTTTTTGATTGCCGCAGCGATCTCAACCGGCTGAAGCTCACTCTTAAAGGTCTTGGAAAAAGCGCCGTTAACCACGCGCTCCAAGCCCTTTTCAAAGTTCTCTAGAAAACCCAAACCGTCCTCGTTTCACTACCTCTTGAAGTTTATTTGGTCGGGCCGAGATACATGGCCAGATGGGGCTTTACATCTGGGATGGCGCGACCGATTCATTTCTGCTAATCTTCTAAAGTTGCTCTGTTTACAGGGCTTCCGCGCGAGTGGCGAAATGGCAGACGCGCTAGCTTCAGGTGCTAGTGTCCGTAAGGACGTGCGGGTTCAAGTCCCGCCTCGCGCACAAAATCCCCGGTCTTTTGGACACGGGGATTTTTTGCTTTCGGGAGCTAGTGGACGCCGTGACTGCGCTCCAGCTTGGCACCCTCAACATCGACGTCCGGCAGGATGCGGTCCAGCCACTTTGGAATCCACCAGGCGCTCTTGCCTAACAGGCTCATCAGCGCCGGCACCAGAATCATGCGGACCAGGAAGGCGTCGGCGAGAACTCCGACAGCCAGACCCAGACCGATTGGTCGAACCTGAGTCAGGTGGCTAAATGCAAAGCCACCGAAGACGAAGATCATGATGCTTGCGGCGGCCAGTACAACGGTGAAACCAGAACGCGCACCAGCGACCACGGCGTCCTTGGCGTTTAGGCCGTGAACATAGGCCTCACGCATACCCGAAACCAGGAACAGCTGGTAGTCCATCGCAAGACCGAACAGGATTCCAATCAGCATGGTTGGCAGGAACGAGAGAATCGGGGACGGGTCGTGAACGCCGAAGACCGAACCCAACCAGCCCCACTGGTAGACCGCGACTACCGCACCCATGGTGGCGGCCACCGAGAGCAAGAATCCGGCAGAAGCAATCAACGGGACCAGGATCGATCGGAAGACCAGAACTAGAACTAGCAGCGAGAGAATCAGCACGGTTCCCAGGTAAAGCGGCAGCGCGTCCGAAAGCTTCTTGCTCACGTCGATGTTGCTGGCAACCAGTCCGGTGACGCCCAGGGTCGCTCCGTATTTGGCGTCCAGGGTTGGCGACAGGTCACGCAGCGCCAGAACCAACTTCTCGGTGGAAGCGCTGGCTGGACCGGACTTTGGCAGGACCTGGAACAGGATCTTGGTGCCGTCTTTGCTGACCGCAGCCGGCAGAACAGCATTCACGTTTGGCAGGGCATTCAACTCGGTGGCCAAATCGGCCTGCGCTTTCAGCTTGTGGTATCCGGTGACCGGGGCATCCAGCGAAGCCACGGCGACAATCATGCCGTTTGAGCCGGCGCCGAAGGCCTTGGTGGCCAGGGTGTAGGCGCGGTACTGAGTGGAATCGGTTGGCTCCGAAGACCCGTCCGGAAGCCCGAGACGCATCGATCCGAGCGGGATGGCCGCAATCAGCAGGACCGCACCCGCGGCCAGGATCGAAACCCATGGGTGCTTGGCGGGGAAGTAGGACTTCTTGGCAGTTTCAGCTGGCGCTGCAGGCTCAGAAACCGCGGCAGCCGGGCTAACTTCGGCCTTGGATTCGAGAGCGCGGCGCTCGCGGCGCGAGAGCACCCGCAGCCCCATTCGGCTGATGACGGCCGGGGTGAAGGTGACCGCAATCAAGACGCCGATAAAGATGCTCAGGGCGGCAAAGTCACCCATCAGACCCAGGAAGCCGATACCGGTGAGGTTGAGCGCGACCAGCGCAATGATCACGGTCAGGCCCGCGAAGAAGACCGCGTTACCGCTGGTGCCGTTGGCCAGCGCGATTGAT
>JBEGRP010000039.1:0-10640 GCA_041180345.1 Actinomycetota bacterium
GTTGGTAGTCCGGTGGCAGCAATGAATGCCTGGGCTGCCGGCTGGTCCAGACCTGGGCGCGCACCGGCAGAGGCATCGGTGACTGTGACGTTGTGGCCGACGAAGACCTCACGAAGGTGAGCTTCTGCATCGGCGATGGACTTGCTGGGTGCGAAGCGGTAGTTGACGGTAACGACAGCGGCATCTGGGATCACGTTGGTGGCGATTCCACCACTGATTAGAACCGCGTTCAGGCTTTCCTTGTAAACCAGACCATCCACCTCTACTTCTTGCAGGCTGTAATCGTTGAGACGGTTCAGGATGTCCGCGGCCGCGTGAATCGCGTTCTTGCCCATCCAGGCGCGGGCGCTGTGTGCCTTGACGCCGGCGGTGGTTACCTCGATGCGCATGGTTCCGTTGCAACCACCCTCGATGATTGCGCTGGTTGGCTCACACAGGACTGCAAAGTCTCCGGCTAGCCAATCGGGTTGCTGGCGAGCTAGACGCCCCATGCCGTTCAGGGTGGCGTCAACCTCTTCGTGGTCGTAGAAGATCCAGGTGAGGTCAACGTTTGGTTCGGTCAGTTCGGCGGCAAGCTTCAACTGCACCGCAACTCCAGCCTTCATGTCCACGGTCCCGCGACCCCAGAGGTGCTGTTCCCCGTTCACCTCACGAAGATCGGTTGGCAGGTTGTTTGCGATGGGCACAGTGTCGATGTGGCCGGCAATCAGTACTCGGCTGGCTCGGCCCAGGTTAGTGCGAGCAACTACGGCGTCTCCGTCACGGGTCACCTGAAGGTGCGGGTACGCACGCAAGGCCGATTCAATGGCATCGGCGAGCGCCTTTTCGTTTGCGGAAACACTCTCGATGTCACAGATCGCGCGGGTTAGTTCAACGACGTCACCGGTCAGGTTCAAGGCAGCAGACATGAATACAGACTACCCGCCGCCAGTGTTTGCTCATTGCCGGCTCAGGTAACCTTGAGGGGTGAGTATTTCGACTTTTCTTGACGGTAAGGCCTGGGGTCACGGCCTCGCTACCGTAGCCGCAGACGGCACCATTCTTGACGTTTTCTACCCGAACCCACAGCTGGGTGCCGCACCGACTTCGGATGCGCTCTGGGTGGTTCCAAAGGAACTGGACTCGGTGGCCGGCGAAGACTCCCGCCGTGGCGTAACTCTGCAGGTCATCCACACCGAGATCGAGCTCTCGCTTCCAGTCATCAACACCGCCGACGCCTACCTGCGCCTGCACCTGCTGAGCCACCTGCTGGTAAAGCCAAACACCATCAACCTCGATGGACTGATCCCAAATCTTCCGATCGTCGCATTCACCAACATCGGTGCAATCGAACTGGGTTTCTTCGAGGCCAACCGAGTTGCCCTCCAGCGTGCTGGCGTGATCGCGCACTCCATCGACAAGTTCCCTCGTTTGGTGGACTACGTAACCCCTAAGAAGGTTCGAATCGCGGACGCCAACCGAGTGCGCCTGGGTGCTCACCTTGCGCCAGGAACCACAATCATGCACGAGGGATTCGTCAACTTCAACGCCGGTACCTTGGGCACCGCCATGGTCGAGGGTCGCATCTCTCAGGGCGTCGTCGTGGGCGACGGCTCCGACATCGGTGGTGGCGCTTCGATCATGGGCACCCTGTCCGGTGGTGGCAAGCACAAGGTTTCGATTGGAACTCGCGCACTGCTGGGCGCAAACTCGGGCATCGGAATCTCGATCGGTGACGACTCGGTGGTTGAGGCAGGTCTATACGTGACCGCCGGAACCAAGGTCAACATCGTGGATGAGGGTCCGGCACGCAGCGTAAAGGCCGCCGAGCTCAGTGGCGTTGCCAACCTGCTGTTCCGTCGCAACTCGATCACCGGTGCGGTAGAGGTCCTGCCTCGTAGTGGCGTGGGTGTCACCCTGAACCAGCAGCTGCAGAACCTTTAGACCGATTCCGCTATCGGGCGCAGTTGGGCTGCTAGCCCGTCACCGAGTCCCAACCCAGGTCTGAAACCGGGGTCTCTCTTGGCTGCCCTGCTACCGAAGCTGCCAGGTAAGCGGTTGGTGCTGAAACCGCGGCTCGAACCGTTCCGATTCGTTTGAACCCCCTCGGTAGGACAACCGAGGCTGGGAAAGTTGCCAGCAAGGCGTGATCCTCTCCCCCGGTCAGCACCCACTTGCGGCAGTAATCCTCGGCGGCGAGATTTGGCTTACCCAACTCGACCAGATGCGGATTAGCCAGCGACAGCGCCTGAGCGGCACCTTCCAAAACTGCCTCGAAACCGATTAACTGGGTCGCCTCGATGACCACATCGACCCCAGAGGCGCGGGCAATGCGACTGGCATCCTTCGCCAGACCATCGGACACATCAAGCATGGAGGTTGCTCCAGTCTCGGCGGCAGCGATTCCCAACGCCAGCGGAGGTTGCGGGCGGCGTTGCACGTCCACCCACTCGTCGTAGGCGCTGGCGGCATCGGTGTTCTCACTAAACAGCAGTTCTAGACCACAAGCGGCACGGCCGAGGGTGCCGGCAACCGCCAACAGGTCTCCCGCTTTTGCGCCAGATCGCACCACGGCGGTCCGTCCCTCAAGGTCTCCGTGAGCGGTCACCGAGATCACCACCTGCGAACCGGCGGCAAGGTCGCCGCCAACCACGGCACAACCGGGTGCCAGCGCCAGGCAGGCCTCGCGAAGGCCATCGGCAAATGATTCCAGGTCTGCTACCAGCGTGCTGGCTGGTGTCACGAGAGCAACCACCAGAACGGTCGGACGTGCGCCCATTGCGGCAACGTCGGCCAGATTGGATGCGATTGCCTTCCAACCCAGGTCATACCAGCTGGACCAACCGAGCCTGAAGTCATGGTCCTGAACCAGAGTGTCGGTGGTAACCACGAAGCTGCCATTTTCGGCACGAATCACCGCGGAGTCGTCACCCGGACCAACCAACTCGAAATCACCCTTGTTGAGGCGCGCAATGGTGCGACGAAGGCTCTCGTTTTCACCCACGGAAGCGATGGTTTCGGCAGCAGAAGTCACCTAACAAAGGTAGCCTGTATTTGATGTTTGCAAGCTCGATTTTCCGCCCTCTGCTGCTGGCCACCGCCCTCGGTGTAGCCACCCTGAGTCTTTCCGCTTGCACCAGTACCGTCGCCTTGGAGGCCGCCCCAGCGGCGAACAGCCCCCGCTGTGCCGCGGTCACGGTCAGGCTTCCGGATGACATCGATGGGAACGCCCAAAGAGCCACCAACGCCCAGGCGACTTCGGCCTGGGGTAACCCGACCACGGTGATTCTGCGCTGCGGCCTGCCCGAGGTGCTGGCAAGCACCCTGCCGTGCGTGACGGCGGGTGGCATCGACTGGTTGGTTGACGCCAGCAAGGCACCCAGTTACCGGTTCATCACCTTTGGTCGCAAGCCGGCCACCGAGGTCATAGTCGATTCGAAAAACGCCAGTGGCGTGAAGGCGCTTGAGACTCTTGGCTTGAGCATCGAGCAGGGCATCCCCGCTGACCGCAAGTGTGTCGAGCCGGCTTCTAACTAAGCCAGCGCGGCTCAAACTAGCGCTTGGCCTGCAGCCCCAGCTGAATCAGCTGATCGATGAGGTCCGCATAGCCAATCCCGGTGGCACCCCAGAGCGATGGGTACATGCTGAACTGGGTAAAGCCGGGCATGGTGTTGATTTCGTTGATGAAGAACCCGTCGGCGGTCAGGAAGAAGTCGACTCGCGCCAGGCCATAACCACCCAAAGCCTCGAATGCTCGGCGCGCCAGCGACTGCATTTCGGCTAGCTCGGCGTCGGAAAGCGCAGCGGGGATAATCAGATCAACCGCCGACTCGTCCCGATACTTTGCCTCGAAGTCGTAGAACTCACGGCCCTTGACTATGATCTCGCCAGCCACCGAGACCCTGGCCGGACCGCCGTCCAAGGAAGATAGCACCGCACACTCAACCTCGCGGCCAACTAGCCCGTGTTCCACGGTTACCTTGTTGTCGTGCTCGAGGGCGGCGCGAACTGCGATGTCGAAATCGCCCATGTCCTTGACCTTAGAAACCCCCACCGAGGAGCCCGCTCGCGCCGGCTTCACGAATAACGGGGTCCCGCCGAGGCGACCGACCTGGTTCATAACAGCTTCGCGGTTGTGCTTCCAGTCGTGCTCTCGAATCACAACGTGCGGGGTTGCGGGAACACCGGCGGCCAAGAACAGGCTCTTGGAGAACTCTTTGTCCATACCGGCGGCCGAGGCAAACACACCATTGCCCACGTAGGGCAGCCCGGCCAACTCTAGGAAACCCTGCATGGTTCCGTCTTCACCGAATGGTCCGTGGAGGACCGGGAAGACCACGTCGACGGTTGCAAGCTTGCGGCGCTCACCCTCGGTGGAAATCAGAAAGAGGTCACGCGACCCATCCATTGCGAAGTCCAGGCGCTCACCCTCGAAGGCGACCACCGGTAGTGGTCCGTCCGACAGGGCCCAACGTTGGACCGAATCCTCCGCCGGCACGAATACGCCGTCTGGGGTGATGCCCACCGGGATTAGGTTGTACTTCTCACGGTCGATTGCGCCCATGACCCCGGCAGCGGTGGCACAGGAAATCGAGTGCTCGCTGCTGCGACCACCGAATAGCAAAACTACGTTCAGCTTGGCCATGACTACTCGCCCTGCGGCTCTTCGTCCTCGCCCATCAGGTGCGGTGCGATTTCGGCGGGCTTCATCTTGCCCTCAATCACCAGTTGCACCTGCTCTACAATCGGCATCTTTACACCCTTGGCCGCGGCCAGTTCCAGAACCGGCGCCACCGAGTTCAAACCCTCGGCGGTTTGACTGAGTCGTCGAAGGACCTCACGCTTGCTGAAGCCCTTGCCCAGCATTTCTCCCGCCTTGAAGTTACGGCTCAGTGGCGATTCCGAAGTGGCGATAAGGTCACCGAGACCTGCCAGACCCATCATGGTGTTCTGCTTGGCGCCGTAGGCGACCGCGAAACGGCTAATCTCGGCCAGTCCTCGGGTCATGATCGAGGCCTTGGTGTTCTGACCGAAGCCAACGCCGTTCACGATACCGATGGCCACCGCGATCAGGTTCTTCAAGATTCCACCGAACTCGGTGCCAACGACGTCACGGTTGGTGAAGGTGGTGAAGTATTCATTGGTGCAGGCACGAGCGACTGCGGCCGCAGTTTCTTCCTTGCTGCAGGCGGCAACCGAGGCGGTCGGGTGCTCGAGAGCGATTTCGGCAGACAGGTTTGGTCCGCTGACCACAACCACCTGACTCTTCGGCCAGTCCAAGACGTCCTCGATTACCTGGCTCATGCGCAAGCCGCTGCCCTGCTCCACGCCCTTCATTAGGCTGACCAGGATGGCGTCCTTTGGAATCAAGTGACCCCAGGACTGTAGGTTGTCGCGCAATGTCGATGAAGGCACCGAGATGTAGACCTGCTCGGCGTCGGCCAGAGCCTCGGCCGGGTCCAGGGTCGCGGTCATCGCCTCGGGAAGGTCGATTCCCGGGAGGTAGTCGCCGTTGCGGTGGTGTTCGTTGATGTCCTCAACCACGTCGTCGCGACGAGCCCAGAGCACGACCTCGTTACCGCCATCAGCCAGAACCTTGGCAAAGGTGGTTCCCCAGGAACCGGCACCCATTACCGCAAACTTGCTCAATCCGGCCTCGCTCTACTTCGCAGACTTCTTCGCCGCAGACTTCGCAGGCTTTGCTGCGGCTTTCTGGGCTTTCACAAAGTTACCAGTCACCGACTGGCCCTGCTGGGCTGGATCCCACAGCGTGTCAGGCGCCTTCTCGCCGCGCAGTTCTTCGACCAAACCGGTCAGTGCGCGCATCACGCGCTCGGTGGCGATTGCAACTTCGTCCGGAGCCAGCTTGCGACCCTGGTACTGGGATAGGTCTATCTGGTCACCGACCAGAATGTCCACCTTCTTCCAGAATCCTGGGCGGAACTTGCTGCCGTAGCGAGGCAGGATGTCCTGTGCGCCCCAGTGGGCAATCGGGTAAACCGGCACGTTAGTGTCCAGCGCCAGACGGACCGCACCAGTCTTGCCGCGCATCGGCCAAAGGTTGGGGTCGCGGGTCAAGGTGCCCTCGGGGAAGATGGCGATGGTGTGGCCGCGTTCCAGATATTCGTGAGCGACTCGGAGCGGTTCGTCATTGCGGTTACCCGAGGTGCGATAGACCGGAATCTGTCCGGCATTCAGCAGGATCTTACCCACGAATGGAATTCGGAAAAGGCTTTCCTTGGCAAGGAAGTGCGGGGCGCGCTTCAGGTAAACGTAGACAAAGTAGGCCACCGCGAGCGGGTCAACGTTGGTGACGTGATTGGCCACGAGTACATAAGGGCCGGATTTAGGCAACTTCTCTAGGCCGCGAACCCGCAGACCGAACAGGGTGCGAACCAGCGGCGCCAGCCAGCCAGCCACCGAGCGAAGCGAAGCGTTCAGTTCCTTGGGATGAAACTTGGGCATCGGCAGCGCCGCCTTCTTGGCTGCTCCGCTCTTCTGTTTAGCCACGATCCGCTGCGCTACTCGGTGTAGGTGAAGTCGGCGCCCAGGTCGGTGAGCTTCTGCAGGAAGTTCTCGTAGCCGCGCGAAATCAACTGAACGTTGGTCACGTTGGAAGTGCCCTCGGCTGCCAGAGCAGCAACCATGTGACTGAAGCCACCGCGCAGGTCAGGTACCCGAATGTCGGCACCCTTCAGCGGAGTCGGGCCGCTGATAACCGCAGAGTGGAAGTAGTTACGCTGACCGAATCGGCAGCTGGTTCCGCCCAGACACTCGCGGTAGAGCTGAATCGTTGCACCCATCTGATTGAGCGCCTCGGTGAACCCGAAGCGGTTCTCATAGACGGTCTCGTGAATGATGCTGAGGCCCTCGGCCTGAGTAAGTGCCACAACCAGCGGCTGCTGCCAGTCAGTCATAAAGCCAGGGTGCACGTCGGTCTCGATAACCACCGAGTTCAAGGTGCCACCCGGGTGCCAGAAGCGAATACCGTCGTCTTCGATCTGGAAGGCACCGCCCACCTTGCGGAAGACGTTCAGGAAGGTCATCATCTCTTGCTGACGCGCGCCACCGACGAATATGTCACCCTTGGTGGCAAGCGCTGCGGCCGCCCAACTGGCAGCCTCGTTGCGGTCAAACAGCGAGCGGTGGGTGTAGCCCACCATGGTCTTTACGCCCTCGATGCGAATGATGCGGTCGGCGTCCACCGAGATGATTGCGCCCATCTTCTGGAGAATCGCAATTAGGTCCAGAATCTCTGGCTCGATTGCAGCACCCGAAAGCTCGGTCTTGCCCTCCGCACGGACGGCGGTTAGCAGCACCTGCTCGGTGGCGCCAACCGAAGGGTATGGAAGCGAAATCTTGGCGCCGTGCAAGCCGGTCGGAGCCGACAGGCGGGTACCGTTTGGCAGCTTTTCGATCACAGCGCCGAAACTGCGCAAGACGTCGAAGTGGAAATCGAGTGGGCGACCACCGATGTCGCAGCCACCGAGGCCAGGGATGAACGCCTCACCCAGCTGGTGCAGCAGTGGGCCACAGAAAAGAATTGGGATTCGACTGGATCCGGCGTGGGCATCGATGTCCACCATGCGGGCGCTCTTTACGCCGCTCGGATCCATGGGTGGAGTCGCCCAGCAGGGCAGCAACCATGGCCTTGGTCACCAGGTTCTTGGCGCCCTTTAGGTCCACTCGACCCTTCAGCGGCTTGCCACCTACGACGGTGATCTGGCTCATTAGACTCCCTTGGCTGGCAGAGTCTTTGGCTTGAACGAAGGTCGCTTAGCCTCGAAATCTGCAATCGCCTGCTCGTTCTGAAGGGTCAGACCGATGTCGTCCAAACCTTCTAGCAGACGCCACCTAGTGTAATCATCAATCTCGAAAGGCACCGAGAGGCTACCCACGCTGACGGTGCGGTTTTGCAGGTCTACGGTGGCGCCGATTCCAGGCTGGGCCTCTACGGCTGCCCAGAGTTTCTCGGTGTCGGCGTCGCTGATGACTCCGGCCAGCAGACCCTGCTTGCCCGAGTTGCCGCGGAAGATGTCTGCGAACTTGCTGCTGAATACCGCCTTGAAGCCGTAGTCGCGCAGCGCCCAAACAGCGTGCTCGCGGCTGGAGCCGGTGCCGAAGTCTGGTCCCGCAATCAGCACCTGGCCGGCCTTGTATGGCTCCTGGTTCAAGATGAAGTCTGGCTCACCGCGCCAGGCAGCGAACAGTGCGTCGTCATAGCCAGTCTTGGTGATGCGCTTCAGGTAGACGGCCGGAATGATCTGGTCGGTGTCTACGTTGCTGCGACGCAGTGGAACAGCGGTTCCGGTGAAAACTTCGAACTTTTCCATTAGTTGTTCCCCAGGGTTGCGATTCCGGTGGTCAGTGGCTCCAGAGGCGGTAGGTCGGCCGGGCTGGAGAGTGTTCCGCGAACGGCGGTTGCGGCAGCCACAACCGGAGAGACCAGGTGGGTGCGCGAACCCTTGCCCTGGCGACCCTCGAAGTTACGGTTGCTGGTGCTGGCGGCACGCTCTCCCGGCGCAAGCTGGTCTGGGTTCATGCCCAGGCACATCGAGCATCCCGCGAAACGCCACTCGGCACCGAAGTCAGTGAAGATCTTGTCCAGACCCTCGGCCTCGGCCTGCAGGCGCACCTTTGCCGAACCCGGGACCACCAGCATGGTGAGCCCCTCGGCCTTGGTGCGACCCTGAATGATGTTGGCGGCAGCTCGGAGGTCCTCGATGCGGCCATTGGTGCAGGAACCGACGAATACGGTGTTGACCTTGATGTCACGCATCGGAGTGCCGGCCTTGAGGTCCATGTACTTCAGCGCGCTCTCGGCGGCCTGGCGCTCGTTCGGGTCGGTGAAGCTGGCTGGGTCTGGAACCCGGTCCAGCAGCGAAACACCCTGACCAGGGTTGGTGCCCCAGGTCACGAATGGGTCCAGAGTGTCGGCGTCGATGTTTACCTCGGCGTCGAAGGTGGCACCCTCGTCGGTCGGCAGGGTCTTCCAGTAAGCGACAGCGTCGTCCCAGTCCTGACCCTCAGGTGCGTGCGGGCGACCCTTCACGAAGTCGAAGGTGGTCTGGTCTGGAGCGACCATTCCAGCACGCGCACCGGCCTCGATGCTCATGTTGCAGATGGTCATGCGACCCTCCATGCTCAATGCACGGATCGCGCTGCCGCGGTACTCCAGGACGTATCCCTGGCCGCCACCGGTGCCAATCTTGGCGATGACCGCCAAGATGATGTCCTTTGCGGTAACGCCCGGGCGAAGGGTGCCTTCGACGTTGATGGCCATGGTCTTGAACGGCTTCAGCGGCAGGGTCTGAGTGGCTAGGACGTGCTCGACCTCGGAGGTACCGATGCCCATGGCCAGCGAACCGAAGGCGCCGTGGGTGGAAGTGTGCGAGTCGCCACAGACCACGGTCATGCCGGGCTGGGTCAGGCCAAGCTGTGGGCCGACAACGTGAACGATTCCCTGGTTCTTGTCACCGAGCGAGTGGATGCGCACTCCGAACTCGGCGGCGTTCTTGCGCAGCGCCTCAATCTGGGTGCGGCTGGTGACATCCGCGATCGGCTTGTCGATGTCCAGAGTAGGGGTGTTGTGGTCCTCGGTGGCGATGGTGAGATCGGTGCGACGAACCGGACGATCGGCCATGCGGAGGCCGTCGAATGCCTGCGGGCTGGTTACCTCGTGGACCAGGTGTAGGTCGATGTAGAGAAGGTCAGGCGACCCATTTTCACCCTTAACAACCAGGTGGTCACGCCAGACCTTTTCGGCCAGCGTCAATGGCTTGTTCGTCATAAAAGCACCTCAGAATCTACGAACTGCAATTCTACCTCGAACCGCTATTTCTAGGCACTGATCGTAGGTTTTCGGGGTCCGCCGGATGGGTCTAGGCTAGGGGCATGAGCGGTTCTGAACCAGCCAGCAAAAAGCCCGCAAAGCAGTATTCCACCGAGGCACTGCAGCGACGTGTCCTCCGCACCCTGATGACCGGTCAGCTGCTGAGCGGATTCGGTGTCGGTGTGGTGTTTTCAATCGGCGCACTGCTGGCGGAGAAACTCTCTGGGACGCCTGCCTGGTCTGGCGCTGCAGCCACCTTCAGCACCCTCGGAACCGCATTCTGGGCATTCCCGCTTGCCCTACTTGCATCCAATCGAGGGCGACGGGTTTCGCTCGTAACAGGTTCGTCGATCGCAATCCTCGGTGCTTTGACGGCGATCACGGCCGGTGTGACCGGCTGGTTCCCGCTGCTTCTGGCCGCTTTCTTTGCCCTGGGCGCATCCAGTGCCATCAGTCTGCAGGCCAGGTTTGCAGCAACCGACCTCCCGTCGATCAAGTCTTCCGGTCGCGACCTAGCCCTTGTGGTCTGGGGAACCACCATCGGTGCGGTCATCGGGCCGAATCTGTTTCAACCCGGTGAAGCAATCGGTGCGTTTTTGCACCTGCCGCACCTGACCGGGCCGTTCGTCATCACCATATGTGCGCAAATCGCTGGTTCCACCGCCTTCCTGATTGGCCTTAGGCCGGACCCGCTGCTGACCGCGCGTGCCATGGACCCGAGCAAAACCGGCTTGCGACCCAAGGTTTCCATGCGAAAAGCCTTTGCGATTCTGAAACGAAACCCCCGCGCGCGTTTTGCAGTGATCACGATCGCGCTCAGCCACATGGT
>JBEGRP010000040.1:0-7593 GCA_041180345.1 Actinomycetota bacterium
CCAACGCCGTGAACCCGACCTTGACTTCTATGGCCATCTCCGTCCGCGGGGCCAGGCACCTAGCAAGCAAGCTCTAGGTTCAAGCGTGACCGACCTTGAGAGTAAGTTCCGCCTTCCGGCTGGATTCTGGCGACTATTCATCGCTTTGGCGCTGTTGAATCTACTTGGCGCCATGGACATCTCCATTGTTGCTACTGCGCTGCCAGTTGTGGTTGGAGAGTTCCACCAAACCCAGAACATGTCCTTTGTGATTGTCGGCTACTCGCTTGCAGTCGCCCTGATGGTTCCGGTTTACGGAAAACTTGCAGATAAATACGGGTCGAGTCGCTTATTCGGCTGGGTTGTGGCAGTGTTTCTCGGCGCTTCGATTGCCTGCGGTCTAGCGGTAGATATTTTGAGTCTCACACTCGCTCGAGTGCTACAGGGTTTCGCTGGAGCAGGTTTGGGAATCCTTCCGCTTGCGATGTTATCAGGACTATTGCCGGAGCGGGTGCGTCCCAAGTATTTGGCTCCGCTTGCATCGGTGTGGGCGGTCGCGGCTATTGGTGGCCCTGTGCTGGGAGGAATTCTCACCGACACTCTCGGTTGGCGCTGGATCTTTTTCATCAACGTGCCAATCGGAATCGTGGCTCTGATTCTGGCTGCCGGGGCGCTGCCCAAGCAGGAGAAACTCCACACCAATCGCCTCTTTGACGTGTGGACCTGGGTGCTCTTCGCTGCAACTTCGGTGCTGCTAGTCACCACAATGCGTGGCTTCGCAGAGTCGATTCAGAGCGTTTTGAGACAGGGCACGCTGGAGTTGGCATTGGGTACAGCACTGGTTGCCGGATTATTCGTGTGGCGGTCGGTCAAGTCCAACGACCCTGTGCTGCCTCTGCATATATTTGGGAACCGAGGCGCTGCAACTATTCTCGTCATTGGTACTTTGGGATCAACAAATCTGTTCGGAATCTCTGGTTTTGTCCCCAGCGCACTGCAAATGGGATTCAATATTCCCGCCTCGCTGGCCGGCCTGGGATTGGTGCCGATGGTCCTCGTCATGGTTTCAACATCAATAATCACCTCGCGCCGAATTGCCAAGACTGGCAAATGGCGCCATCTTCCGATCATCGGAACCTCAATCGGTACTGCCAGCATGACGGCAGCATATCTCTTCTCCAGTTCGGCCGGACCGTGGTTTATTGTGCTGTGCTTGGCAATCAGTGCGTTCGGGCTCGGTCTTATTGGACAGTTGCCGCTGATTCTGGTGCAGGCCTTCACAAAGGCAAAGGTCTTTGGGGCGGTAACTGCAACTGTAAATGTTTCTCGCGACCTTACCGGCTCGGTGGTATCCACTATCGCCGGTGGTGTTTTCGGTTGGGGAGTGGTTAATGCGCTCACCAGACTGAACCTGCCCGAAGGATGGAATCCCGCAGCCTTAACTCCGTTACAGCTCTCACACCTAGACCTAACTACCAGAGCGGCAGTCAATTCGGCGTATGTGGAATCCTTCCAGCCGATCTTCCTGAACTCGGCTCTGGCGTATGGCTTTGCCCTGCTCTTGGCATTGACGATGCCAAAACTGCAGTTGAAGCATGCCACTCACTAGAACTCTGACTTCCATTCCGTCGCAACATAACGTTTGCATAAATCAGCACAACTTATGTCGATTTGCGGAAAAAGTATTTGTAAGATTCATGTAAGGGCACCCAGTGGCCTTTGTCCCAGACTATGAGTATGGGACTTGACAGTGAAGTCATGAAAGGTGATTCCATGCTCAACATAAAGAAGAAGAGCTCGGTAGCTGCTGTTGCAGTTGCAGCTCTGGCAGCGTCAAGTCTGGCGCTAACCGGCAGTGTGGCCGCACAGGCCGCCGAGCCAACCTCGTTCAGCCTCTATGTGCCAGCTTGGCAGTCGGGTGATAGCCCATATGTTGCTGTCGCTAACGCGTTCATGAAGGCGTATCCAAACTACAAGGTCAAGGTTACCCAGGTGGCTGGTGACGCTTACTCCAACGGACTGCAGACCTCGCTTCAGGCTGGCAACGGCCCAGATGTGTTCCGCACCGAGCCAGGTAACGGTAACACCATGTCGCTGGTACCGCTAGCCAAGAAGGGCTTCCTGCGCTCGCTCAACGCGACCGCAGCGCGTTCGGTAAACCCAAGCAGCGCCGCTGCTGACCTCAGCGTCGGCGGTCAGATCTACGGTGTTTCGCTGGACCTCACCGCGGGTTCGATGGTGGCCAACGAGACCCTGATGAAGGCCGACGGCGTCACGTGGCCAAGCACCTTCGGTGACTTGCTAGACGCCTGTACCGCCGCCAAGAAGAAGGGTAAGAGCTTCATCGCACTCGCCGGAGCAATCTCGGCCAACACCGGACTGTTCGGCATGAGCATCATCGGTGGCGACCTCTACCTAGGTGACCCAACCTGGAACAGCCGCCGCGCTGCCGGCAAGGTCACCTTCGCCGGTTCGGCTGGTTGGAAGACCGCGCTGAACAAGGTCGTTCAGATGAAGAACGCTAACTGCTTCCAGGACGGCGCCGCTGGTGCCGACTTCGGTAGCGGTATCGACGCCAACTTCTTCGCTCACAAGGCCTACGCCGTATTCGTGCCAGGCTCGACCTCGGTGGTCTTCAAGCGTTTCGTCCCACCAACCCGCGGTGAAGATATCGTCACCGAGGCCTTCCCAGGTACCACCGCGGCTCAGACCGCAGTGCCTGCAGCCGTGAACTACTCGTTGTCGGTGAACGCTAAGACCAAGGCAACCAAGGCCGTCAACGCCTTCATCAACTTCGTCGCTTCTAAGGATGGACAGGTTACCTACCAGAAGCTTTCCGGTGGTCTTCCAACCACAGCTAAGCTGACTGCCAGCAACGTTCCAGACGCCGATGCCTACCGCAACGTAATTGCTCTGGTTAACGCCAAGAAGACCTACCCGTTCCCAGACAAGGGCTTCTCGAACGGTGCAGTCTACGTCGCACTGGGCACCGGAATCCAGGGTTTGATTACCGGTCAGGCAACGGTCGCTCAGGTACTGCAGTCCATGGACGCAGCCTGGGGCCAGTAGTCACAACCTGATTCAAAGCAACAACTAAGAGGTATTTATGTCTGAAACGCGGGCCATCGTAACCCTCCAGGGCGATCCTGCTAAAAGACGTAAGGGTGGACCTGGGCGCAAGCCCAGGTCCACTACCTTGCAGCCAAGTTCCAAGCTCATCACCTACGGTTCGTGGTGGTGGACACTACCTGCCCTAGTGGCGGTATTCGCAGTCCATTACGTTGCAACTCTCATGGGAGCTGCATACGCCTTCACCGACTTTTCGGGAATTGGATCTTTCAACTGGATTGGCCTTGACAACTTCCAACGCATTCCAGTTGATCCACAGGTAACTGCCTCAATTGGCAACACGTTCTTCATCGGCATCGCCTACCTGGTGCTTACAAACCTAGCCGGTTTGGGAATGGCGCTGGCTCTGAACCGAACTCTGAAGACCCGCTACATTCTGCGAACCCTACTGTTCCTGCCGGTGGTACTCAGTTCGCTAGCCGTCTCTTACATCTTCCGCTTCATATTCGATGTGAATGGCCCGCTGAATCAGATTTTGGCAGCGGTAGGTTTCAAGGGCGGTGCTACCGTCTGGCTGGCGGATCCAAAGTACGCGATCTGGACAATCATCACCGTTCTGGTTTGGCAGCAGACTGGTGTGCCTATGGTCATCTTCCTGGCGGGGCTCGCAGTGGTTCCAGCCGAACTGGATGAGGCCGCAGCCATCGATGGCGCGGGCGTATTCACTCGATTCTGGAACATCACTCTTCCTTTGTTGCAGCCAGCTATAGCTATCTCCACAACCCTCTCTCTAATTCAAGGTCTGCGTGTCTTCGATCAGGTGATCGCCATGACTAATGGAGGACCGTTCGGAGCCACGGAGACCCTCTCTACGGTTATCTACAAGAAGATCTTTACTTTTAGCTCGTTCGGTTACGGCGCGGCAATCTCGCTAATCTTCACCCTCATCATCATCGCGGCCGCTGGCATCCAGCTCTTTGCAACGCGTGACCGAAGCAACAAAGGCTAGGAGAGCAAATGTTTAGGTATACCAAGCTTTCCTTCCTCCGCGAAATTCTGGTCTGGCTAGCTGCAGCAGTCATAATGTCGCCTATTTACCTACTGGTAAACGTTGCCCTAAAAGGTGATGAGGCGTTTGGTGAACCAGCGTTGCTTCCGGCGCGTCACCCATCGCTCAATTCTTTCTTCCACGTTTTCAACAATCCCCACACCGCATCGCTGAGCACTGGCATGTTCAACAGTGCCTTGATCACCGTGGTTGCGGTGACCGGACTTGTAATGCTCGCTTCGGTTACGGCCTATGTCTTGAACCGTCGCCTATCCAAGGTGAGCCGGACGGTCTACTACATGATTCTGGTTGGAATCGTCGTTCCGTCCCAGCTCGGCCTGGTGCCTTTGTACGTGGGTGCTAGAGCTCTTGGGCTGCTTGGAAGCCCCTTGGGTATGGCAATTATTTACATCGCGATGCTTATGCCACTCGCGGTCTTCCTGTACGGCGGGTTTGTGCGTTCGCTGGCTCCGGAGTATGAGGAAGCAGCCTTTATTGATGGAGCCTCGAGGTTCCGTGCATTCACCCAGGTCGTGTTCCCGCTTTTGTCGCCGGCAACAGGAACCGTTGCAATCATGACTGGTCTGATTATCTGGAACGACTTCTTCACTCCGCTGATTTTCCTGAATGGGTCTGATAACCCAACCGTTCCGCTGGTGATTTTCAGCTATGTGGGTTCCAGCTTCACCAACTGGAGTGAGATCTTCGCGATTCTCATCCTCGCGTTGATTCCGATCACCGCTCTTTACCTAGTCTTCCAGCGAAAGTTCATTCAGGGATTTGCTGGAGGAATCAAGTCATAAATTGCTATACCTCTCCTTAAGCAAAACCCCTCGGTCCGACCGAGGGGTTTTGCTTTGTCAAAGTTACTCTTGCGCCCGAGATTCGACCCAGCGGTTCATGTGGCTGCGGGTGAAAATTTCGGTTTGGGCCAGGGCCGCGCCACCGATCAAGCCCTCTCGATGGTTGGGTTCCGCAGGTAGAACTCGCAAATCTCTGGTAGCCAAAGGCAGCGAACGACGGTAAACAGTTTGGCGCACCGCGGCCAGGAACAGGTCTCCGGTTTCGGCGATAGATCCGCCCACAACAACTACGCCTGGGTTAAAGAAGTTCACAAGGGTTGCCAGGGTCTCTCCAACGACTCGTCCTGACTGCGAGACGGCCTCTATGCAATAAGAGTCGCCGTTTGCGGCTCCTGAAGCGACGTCCTGAGCGGTCAAATAACCCCGTTGCTTGAAGCGAGTACCAAGGAACTCAGACTTGCCACTCTTGGCAGCTAGTTCGCCGTCGCGGGCAAGCGCCCAGCCTCCCGCTACCGCCTCAAGGCAGCCCAACTGGCCACATCGACAGACCACCTTAGAGTCGTCGGATACCGCCACATGGCCGATGTCGCCAGCCGATCCGTTCGCCCCTCGGTGAACTTTGCCACCGCTGATGATACCGGCACCGATGCCCGAACCCACCTTGATGAACAGCAGGTCTTCAAGCGCGGCCGGCCCCATGCTCTCGTTGGTGCGCATCATGGTCTGCTCGCCGATGGCCATCAGGTTCACATCGTTATCCACCCAGACCGGTGACTTGAATACGTTTCCCAGGTAGCCCTTGATGTCATAACCGTTCCAGCCGGGCATGATGGGGGGTGCGACCGGCTTTCCGGTGGAGTATTCAACGGGGCCAGGTACGCCTACGACCGCACCCCAAACCGTGCCAAAATCCTTGCCATTAGTAAGTTGACGATGTAGCTCTATCACTCGCTGGAGCGATTTCTCGGGACCGCTTGCGATATCCCACTCTTCGTGGATGGCACCGAGATTCTTTCCGGATAGGTCTGTAACGGCCACGCCCAGGTTGCGAGCACCGAACTCGGCGATGACAAAGGTGCCGATCTCGTGTTTGAAACGAAGATTGCGCGGGATTCGGCCACCAGTCGAGACCCCGAACTCGGCCTCTTCGAGTAACCCGAGGGTTATCGCGTCGTCAACTCGCTGCGAAACGATGCTTCGACCGAGCCCAGAGAGCTTGCCCAGGTCGGAGCGGGTGACAGCTTTTCCGGTGCGGACAAGTTCGGTCAACACGAAAAGTGCATCGTGTTGCTCGATGGACATGTCACTAATGCTAACGATTGTGTCACGAGGTGCCATTTTCGCCTCCAGAGAGCCCAAATTCGTTTGACTTTTGCAGAAAATCTGCAATAGACTCGCAATATCCGCCAAAAGGCGGGCACTGTTTCGGCTTTAGTTTAGTAGTTTTGTGGTTTTTACTCGGGGTGCCCGAGTGCAAAATCGACAAAAGTATGGATCGGACTCAATGATGAGGGCTGCGATTATCGGCACCGGCTTCATGGGCAGGGTGCACGCGCAGGCGGTGCAGGCGGCCGGAATTGAGTTGTTGGGTTTTGCGGGAAGCAGTCCAGCAAAGGCCACCGAGTTCGCAACCGAGTTTCCGGGGTCCCAGGGCTACGCCTCGGTCGACGAACTGCTAGCAGCCGGTCCAGATGTGGTGCACATCTGCACTCCGAACGTCACCCACCTGCCCCTTGCCAAGGCGGCAATCGCCAAGGGCATCAATGTGATCGTTGAGAAGCCGCTTGCGACCACGCTTGCGGACGCTCAGCAACTGGCAGACCTCGGCTCGCAGATTAATGTTGCGGCTATTCCTTTTGTCTATCGCTACCACGCGATGGTCTTGGAACTTCGGAAACGACTCCAGTCCAACCAGACCAACAAGCTCTGGTTGCTGCATGGCTCATACCTGCAAGACTGGCTGGCCGGCAGTATGACCACTAACTGGCGCAGCAACTCGGCCGCTGGAGGTGCAACCCGTGCCTTCGGCGACATCGGGGTTCATTGGTTTGACCTGATGGAATTTGTCACCGGCCACCGAGTCACTCGCCTCAGTGCGAACATGAAATTTCTGCACGGGCTAGACACCGAGGACGGCGTCACTGTCCAGTTCGAGACCGATCACGGAGCTATCGGATCCACTGTCATTAGCCAGTGCAGCGCTGGTCGATCTAACCGACTCTGGTTCTCCTTCGATGGCACCGAGGAATCCTATTCCTTTGACCAGGAAAATCCCGAGACTGGATGGGTAGGAACTCTGGGTGACAACCGGATTGTGCGCCGGGACCCAAATACTCAGAGCGGACTATCGGTTCGACCCAACTCGCTCCCGGCTGGGCACGCCCAGGGATACCAGACTTGCTTCAATGACATGGTTGCTGACTTCTACGGCGAGGTTGCGGGAAGGCCAAAGTCTGAGGTCTTGGCTCGCTTCGAGGACGGCCTTCGGGCGGCGTTGATCATCGATGCAGTAATGATCTCGGTGGCTTCGGGCGGTGCTTGGGTTGACGTCAAGCAGTTGGCTCGAGTCTAGAAAGCGCCTGGAATGACCAAGGTAGTCATCGTAGGTTCTGGCCCGATTGGGTCGGCCTTCGCCCTCACGCTGCACAATTTGGATAGCTCAGCGCAGATAACCATGTTCGAAGTTGGCCCAAA
>JBEGRP010000041.1:0-7484 GCA_041180345.1 Actinomycetota bacterium
GAAACGGCACCGAATCGACCCTGCGAAACCTCGCGAGCGTTCTGAGCCAGATCCCAGGAAGCTGGGTTGCCGATGCGGATTGCGGTCGCGATGGTCTCAGGGTTGGAAACTGGGTGTCCAACAGTGAAAGGCGCCGAGCCTTCGGCCTGGTAGCCCCACATCTGTGGCAGCTTGCTGATGCGGCCCTCGGCCAGATCCTCGGCGTAACCCTTGAAGTATGCCGAGTAGTTTCCGGCGTTTCCAACTGGCAGAACGTGCAGGTCAGGAGCAAAGCCAAGGGCGTCGACGACCTCGAAGGCGCCGGTCTTCTGACCCTCGATGCGGTCCGGGTTCACCGAGTTAACCAGGTGAACTGGGTAGTTCTCAGCCAGGTCGCGAGCCAAAATCAGGCAGTCGTCGAAGTTGCCCTGAACCTGGAGAATCTGCGCCTTGTGCGCCACGGCCTGAGCCAGCTTTCCGAGGGCGATCTTGCCTTCTGGAATAAGCACAACGCTGGTGATGCCAGCGGCTGCGGCATAGGCGGCAGCCGAGGCCGAGGTGTTACCGGTCGATGCACAAATGACAGCCTTGGCACCGTGGCTTACGGCCTTAGAAACCGCCATAGTCATGCCGCGGTCCTTGAAGGAACCGGTTGGGTTCATGCCCTCAAACTTGAGCCAGGCCTCCTCAGCGCCGACCAGCTTTGCCAGTTCGGGAGCGGTGACCAGCGGGGTGCCACCCTCACCGAGAGTGACGATGGTGGTGCTGTTGTCAACGTCGAGACGATCGAAGTACTCGCGGATTACACCGCGCCATTGGTGAGCCATTTAGACACCTTCCACTCGGATTACAGAGGTGATTTCAACTACGGAATCCGTTGACCGTAGCGCCTCGACTACTGCTGAAAGCGATGCATCGGTGGCCTTGTGGGTACCGATTTCAAGAGTTGCGGTGGCGGCATCCTTACCGAGGCCTGCCATCTGCTCAACGGTCTCGATCGAGACATCGTGAGCCGAGAAAATGTTTGCCACCTGAGCCAGCACACCCGGCTGGTCGCTGACCTCGAGGGTGATCTGGTACTGGGTGACCACGCGGTCAATGGATAGCACCGGAAGATTGGCGTGCACCGAGTCGGCCAGTCCGGGACCACCGGCAACGTGACGCTTGGCGGCTGAAACCAGATCACCGAGCACTGCCGATGCGGTCTGAACACCACCGGCGCCAGCACCGTAGAACATCAGCTGTCCGGCGGCTTCGGCCTCGACGAAAACGGCATTGAAAGCACCGCGGACCGCACCGAGTGGGTGTTCTACCGGGATCAAGGTTGGGTAGACGCGGACCGAAATGCCCTCTGGCTCGCCTTCTGCAGCATCGATCTTCTCGGCGATGGCGAGCAGCTTGATTACAAGGTTGTCGCGGCGAGCGGCTTCCATCTGGGCCTGAGTGATCTGGGTGATACCCTCGCGGTGGACCTTGTCCAGCGGGACCTCGGTGTGGAAAGCGAGCGCTGCCAAAATGGCTGCCTTCTGGGCAGCATCGTAAGCCTCGACGTCAGCGGTCGGGTCGGCCTCGGCGTAGCCCAGCTCCTGAGCCTCGGCGAGCGCCGAATCGAAGGTCGCTCCGGTCGAGTTCATGCGGTCCAGGATGTAGTTGGTGGTGCCGTTGACGATACCCATGATGCGCTTGACCTTGTCGCCGGCCAGCGATTCACGCAGCGGACGAATGATCGGAATCGCACCAGCAACTGCAGCCTCGTAATAAAGCTGTGCGCCAACCTGCTCGGCGACGTCAAAAATCTCGGTGCCGTGGGTCGCCAGCAGGGCCTTGTTTGCGGTGATTACATCGGCACCCGAGTTCAGTGCCTGAAGCACGTAGCTGCGAGCAGGCTCGATGCCACCCATGACCTCGATCACGATGTCGGCACCCAGGATCAGCGACTCGGCATCGGTGGTGAGGAGTTCCGCTGGAACGCCGGGACGAGCGACCTTGGTGTCGCGAACGGCAATGCCGGTCAGCACCAGTTCGGCACCGACACGAGCGGCAAGCTCGGCCTTGTTTTCGAGCAGCAGGCGAGCCACCTGAGAACCGACAGAGCCGGCTCCCAGAAGCGCCACGCGCAGTGGACGATATTCGATCAAGGGTTTAGTCCTTTTCGTTTCTTACGGCTTTGCCGCCGTGCTTGTGCTGGTACAGCACATCCCGTGCAAATAGGTCTGCTTCGGTTTCCCCACGTACCAAAAGATTAGCGTTTCCGCCTCGGACAGCCACCACTGGCGGGCGTGCGATCCAGTTGTAGTTGTTGGACATGGAGTGGCAGTAGGCGCCGGTGGCGGCAACGGCCAGGAGATCATTCGGAGCGACATCGGCCGGCAGAAAGTCATGACGCACGACGATGTCGCCGCTTTCGCAGTGCTTACCCACGACTCGGCTGAGTGCCGGAGCCGCACTAGATACTCGAGATGCCAGCACGGTGTGGTACTCGGCCTCGTAAAGTGCGGTGCGGATGTTGTCGCTCATGCCACCATCCACCGAGACATACTTGCGCACCTGAGGAACACCATCGGCGGCCTCGGTGGCATCGGTCAGCGTTACGTCCTTAATGGTGCCAACGTTGTAGATCGTGATGCCACTGTTTCCAACCATCGCACGACCGGGCTCGAAAGCGAGCGCCGGGACCTTGATCCCCAAACGCTGGCACTCGGCGGCAACCGCGTCGGTGATTGCTAGGGCAGTCTTGGAAACCTCCGGCGCGTTATCGCCCAGCTTGTAGTTGATGCCAAAGCCGCCACCGAGGTTCAACTCTGGGATGTCACCGCCGGCCAGCAACTGGGCGTGGAGCTCGAGCAGGCGGCGGGTGCTTGCAACGAAGCCCTCGGACGCGAAAATCTGACTTCCGATGTGCTGGTGCAGACCCAGGAACTTGAGGTGGCGGTCGGAGCGAATCTTCGCTACCAGTGCCGGAACCTCGGCGATAGGGATGCCGAACTTTTGGTCCTCGCGGGCGGTTGCCAGGAAGTCGTGAGTGTCGGCGTGAACACCCGTGGATACTCGCAGGCGCACCGGCTGGACTTTGTCCATGGCTGCCGCGATCGAGGCGATGCGCTCAATCTCGATGTCGGAGTCGATGACAATTGCACCGACGCCGGCGCTGATGGCACGACCGATTTCGCCAGGGCTCTTGTTGTTGCCATGCAGACCGATTCGCTCGGCCGGAATGCCTCCAGCTAGCGCGGCAGCGAGCTCGCCCGCGGTGGAGACATCGATGCTCAGGCCCAGCTCGTTTACCCACTCGACCATCTGGGTGCAGAGGAACGCCTTGCTGGCGTAGTAAACCTTGGCAGTCGTGCCGATTCGCTCGGCCGCCTCGGTGAGGGCCTTCTTCACGCCGGTGGCGCGAACGCGGAAATCGTGCTCATCAACGACATAGAGCGGAGTACCGAACTGGTTGACCAGTTCGTCTACGGTGACGCCACCGATGACCAGCTCACCATCGGCATTGCGCATCGCGGTGGCAGGCC
Organism: Actinomycetota bacterium; assembly: GCA_041180345.1. Taxonomy (GTDB): domain Bacteria; phylum Actinomycetota; class Actinomycetes; order Actinomycetales; family Microbacteriaceae; genus Rhodoluna. The sequence goes on from JBEGRP010000041.1 coordinate 3,498, forward strand.
AAACCTTTGGGCTGAGTGCGTTGAGGTCTGCCGGTACCTTTAGCCAGTCCGGTGCCAGTTGAGTGCTTGCTTTAGCCATCGAAGTCACCTACATGCGCTCCGGTGCCGAAACACCGAGCAGGTCGAGGCCATTGCGCAGAACGACACCGGTAGCGTCATTCAGCCAGAGGCGGGTGCGGTGGATGGTCTCAACCGGGTTGCCACTCAGTGGAGTGACGCGGCAGTTGTCGTACCAACGGTGGTAGGAACCAGCGACCTCTTCGAGGTAGCGCGCCACCCGGTGAGGCTCGCGGAACTCGGCGGCCTGCGCTACCACTCGTGGAAGTTCGCTGAGCTTTGCCAAGAGTTCACTCTCGGTGGCGTGTTCTAGAAGTTCGGGTGCAAATTCGGTGCGTTCGACACCGAGGCTGGCGGCGTTGTTCGCCACCTGCTTGGTGCGGGCGTGCGCGTACTGGACGTAGAAGACGGGGTTGTCGTTGGTCTTCTTGGTCAGCTGCTCTAGGTCGATGTCCAACTGAGAGTTGGCGCTGGACCGGGCAAGGGCGTAGCGTGCGGCGTCAACCCCGACGGCCTCGACCAGGTCCTCCATAGTCACAACGGTTCCGGCACGTTTCGACATTCGAACCGGCTGGCCATCTCGCACCAGATTAACCAACTGGCCGATGAGGATCTCCATGTTGGTTCCAGGCTCGTCGCCGAAGGCAGCGCAAAGCGCCATCATGCGCGGTACATAACCGTGGTGGTCGGCACCGAGCATGTAGATGCAGCGGTCGAATCCGCGGCTGCGCTTGTCCAGATAGTAGGCGATGTCGCCCGCGATGTAGGCAGCATCCCCGTCACTCTTGATCACAACACGGTCGCGGTCGTCACCGAATTCGCTGGAGCGCAACCAGACCGCGCCATCTTGCTCAAAAATGTGACCGAGCTCGCGCAGGCGGTCGATCGATTTCTGAACTGCGCCAGACTCGTAGAGCGAGTTCTCGTGGAAGTAGACGTCGAAGTCCACACCGAAGTCATGCAGGCTCTGGCGAATCTCGCCGAACATTAGCTCGACACCGTATTCGCGGAACTTCTCCTGGGCCTGGTCATCCGGAAGTGACAGCAGATCCTCGGCGGTTCCAGCCAGCACGCGGTCGGCAATCTCCTGAATGTAGGCGCCGCCGTAGCCATCCTCTGGTGCTTCCAAGCCGCGCGCACGTGCCAACAGGCTTCGCGCGAATCGGTCGATCTGAGCACCGTGATCGTTGAAGTAGTACTCGCGAGTGACCTTGGCTCCGGAAGCGATCATGACGCGCGCCAGCGAATCACCGAGGGCCGCCCAACGCGTTCCACCCATGTGAATCGGGCCGGTTGGGTTAGCCGAAACGAACTCAAGGTTGATGTTCTGTCCGGCTAGCTCGGTGCCGGTTCCGTAGGCTTCGCCGGCTTCCAGGATCGACTTGGCAAGCTCACCGGCTGCCGCAGCGGAAAGAGTGATGTTCAGAAATCCTGGGCCTGCAATGTCCACCGAGGAAACTCCGGCGACCTCGCGCAGTTGAGCTGCAATTAGTTCTGCCAGCGCGCGGGGGTTGGTTCCAAAAGCCTTAGCCAGCTGCAGTGCGGTGTTGGTAGCCCAGTCACCGTGCTCGCGGTTCTTAGGGCGCTCGACCACCACTTCCCCGGGTAGCTCGCCAGCACCAAGTGAGCCTGCCGACTGCAGGCTTACGAGGATGCGCACAATGGCGGCAGAAAGGTCTGCAGGGGTCACGCTGGTCCTAACGGATTTATCTGATGCAAATGCTGTGCTCAATTCGCGGGAAACCGCCCGGGCGTAGGGCAACCAGACCCGCGAAGGGCTTATAACAAGCATACCGAAGGGTTAAATGCCGAATGGCGGTCACCGAAGTGACCGCCATCCTTCCTAGGAAAGGTTTGACCTAGGTATTACTTGACCGATCCCGCAGTCAGGCCGCGCACGAAGTAGCGCTGCAGACTGAAGAACACGGTAAGCGGAACTAGCACAGATACCAAACATCCGGCCATAACAATCTGCCAACCCTCACCGTGCTGACCCAGCATCGACAACAGCTGGTAGGTCATGACGGTGTGGTTACCCACGAACATGAAGGCGATGAAGTAATCGTTCCAGACCCAGAGGAACTGGAAGATTGCGAACGAAGCCAGAGCTGGGACCGACATCGGGATGATGAGGCGCCAGAAGATCTGGAAGTGGCTGGCACCGTCGATGCGGGCGGCCTCGATCAGAGCGTTAGGCAGGGTCATCATGTAGTTACGCAAGATGTAAACGGCCAACGGCATAGCGAAGGCGCTGTGGACAATCCAGCCAGCAGGATACTCACCCGAGAGGTGGAAGTCACCGTACTCGTTGCCCGGAATGGTCATCAACCAGTTGTCCAGCGCCACGAACATCTGCAGAATCGCTACGATCGCTGCCTGCAGCGGAACGACCATAAGACCGATGATAACCGAGAACCAGACCTCACGGCCCTTGAACTCAAGGAAGGTGAAACCATAGGCCGCAAATGCCGCAAAGGTGATCGGCAGGATGGTTGCGGGCACCGAAATTGCAACGGTTGCCATAAAGGCCGCACCCAAGTTCCAGTCTGAATTGAAGACTGATTGCAGAGCACTCAGGGTCCATTCCTGGCGGAATGGATCAAAGATCGCGGTCCACCAACCGCTCTCAACCGATGCGGTCTGCGAACGGAAAGCGGTAACTAGAAGGCCGAGAGTAGGCAGCAACCATATGGCCACTACAAGTAGCATCACGAAAGTGGTGCCCGGCTTGAAGTTCTTGAAACGCTGCAGCGCGCTCATGTTGGCACTCATCGGAGTTCCTCCTGGCGACGATAGGTACGAATCTGGTAGATCATGATCGGAATGATGGCGAGCATCAGCAAGACGACTACCGCGCTGGCCTTACCGGTGTTGTTGTAAACGAAGTACTGGAGGAAGAAGTCCACACCAAGAACGTTGGTGTGGAAGTTTCCGCCGGTCATACCCCAGATCACATCGAAGATCTTCATGGTTGAAATAAGCACGGTGATGAACACCGAAACCGCTGTGACACGGATCTGCGGCAGCACGACTCGGAAGAAGGCCTGCCAACCGGTAGCTCCGTCAATGGCGGCAGCCTCGACGGTCTCCTCTGGGACGGCCTTGATGGCTGCCGAAAGCAGAGTCATCGAGAATCCAGCGTTGGACCAGATGACGACGACCATGATCAGAAGGCTGTTGAGTGAGAACTGCTCGGCCTGCATCCAGCTGACCGGAGTGCCACCGAAAGCCTTGACAATCGCATTCAACATACCGATTTGGGTGTCACCGGCATCCCACTGGTAGGTGAGGCGCCAGATCGAGGATGCGGCCACGAAGGAGATCGCCATCGGCATGAAGATGATGGACTTGAAAACACGCTCTCGGATTGGGCCAAGCTTGTCGGTCAGCGTAGCGATCGCGATACCGATGACAACTGTGGTGATTGGAACTACGGCGACCCACAGAACGTTGTTGAAAACGGTCGAAGCAAAGTTTGGATCTGCGAACAGCTTCTGGAAGTTCTCGAAGCCTACCCACTCGGTGGAATCCGCGTTCATAAAGGCGAACGTCAGAGTCTGAATGGTTGGGTAAACCAGCATTCCGCCGATCAGCAGCAGCACTGGACCGATAAAGACGTAAGGACGCAGCGCGTTGCCAACCTTCTCCGGGAAGAGGTTGACCAGAAAGTTTAGAAGTATGTACAAGCCGAAGGTCGCAATTGGACCCAGGATAATCGCCAATAAGGCGGTAAGAATGTCGCCCATTCTCATTCCCTTCTCTGATGATTCAGAAGGTTGAAGCGTGTGTCCCCATCGGCGATGCCCCGACGGGAACTTTGTGAAATAACTCTAAAGAGTTTTCAAGGTAAAGAGGTTGGCGGGAAGAGAATATCTTCCCGCCAACCCCTTAGTTGTACCTAGTTATCCGCGAGGATTACTGGTTGTAGCT
>JBEGRP010000042.1:0-7402 GCA_041180345.1 Actinomycetota bacterium
CTGGGTTCGATCCGGTTTGTCCACATAGCGACAAATTCAGGCCGAAGTGTGCAGTTTCGGCCGTCATGATTGCCAAAACGAAAGGCAAAAAATGACTCGAATTCTGGTTGATTCCGAACAAGTACTGGCCACTAACACAGTGGTGCAGCACACCATTGAAAAGCTGCAGTCGGACGTCAGCACCCTCCACTCGCAACTGATCTCGTTGCAGTCATCCTGGCAGGGGCAGGCGGCAAACTCTTTCCAAGAACTGGCAGGCAAGTGGCGCACCACCGCTGGTCTGGTGCAGCAGCAACTGGGAGAGATTGGCCAGGCACTGACGCTTGCCGCCAAGCAGTATTCCGAAATTGAGGCCTTAAACCAGAGCTTGTTTCTGGGTTAGCGGTTAAAGCAAATGCGGGTGCCCAATCGGGCACCCGCATTTTTGTAACTTCTTAGAAGTCCATGCCTCCACCAGGAGCAGCTGGCATAGCCGGTGCTGGCTCTGGCTTGTCGGCTACTACGGCCTCGGTGGTCAGGAAGAGAGCCGCAATCGAAGCTGCGTTCTGCAGAGCCGAGCGGGTCACCTTCACTGGGTCCATGATGCCGTTTGCCAGCAGGTCAACGTACTCGCCGGTTGCCGCGTTCAGACCGTGGCCCGATGGCAGGTGCGAAACCTTCTCGGCAACAACGCCTGGCTCCAGGCCAGCGTTGATTGCGATCTGCTTCAGCGGTGCAGCGATTGCTACCTTCACGATGTTGGCACCGGTTGCCTCGTCGCCAGTTAGCTCCAGCTTTGCGAAAGCTTCCTTACCGGCCTGCAGCAGTGCAACACCACCACCGGCAACGATGCCCTCTTCGACGGCAGCCTTGGCGTTGCGGACTGCGTCCTCAATGCGGTGCTTGCGCTCCTTCAGCTCCACCTCTGTGGCGGCACCGGCCTTGATGACTGCAACACCGCCGGCAAGCTTGGCCAGACGCTCCTGCAGCTTCTCACGGTCGTAGTCGCTGTCGCTTGCTGCGATCTCGCGGCGGATCTGCTCGACGCGGCCAGAAATCTGAGCCTGGTCGCCAGCACCCTCAACGATGGTGGTCTCGTCCTTGGTAACCACGATCTTGCGAGCGCGGCCCAGGAGGTCGAGAGTTGCGTTCTCCAGCTTGAGACCAACCTCTTCGCTGATGACCTGACCACCGGTCAGGATCGCGATGTCCTGCAGCATTGCCTTACGACGGTCACCGAAGCCAGGAGCCTTGACGGCTACCGACTTGAAGATGCCGCGAATCTTGTTGACGATCAGGGTGGCCAGAGCCTCGCCCTCGATGTCCTCGGCGATGATCAGCAGTGGCTTGTTGGCCTGGATTACCTTGTCAACGACTGGCAGCAGGTCCTTGATGTTGCTGATCTTGCTGTTTGCAATCAGAACGTACGCGTCCTCGAGGACCGCTTCCTGACGCTCTGGGTCGGTGACCATGTAGGCGCTCAGGTAACCCTTGTCGAAACGCATACCCTCGGTCAGGTGCAGGTCGATGCCGAAGGTGTTGCTTTCCTCGACGGTTACAACGCCCTCGCGGCCGACCTTGTCGATTGCCTCGGCGATTACTTCACCGATGGTGCTGTCGCCGGCCGAGATGCTAGCGGTAGCTGCAATCTGGTCCTTGGTCTCGACTGGCTTGGCGTCAGCAATCAGCTGCTCGGTGACGGCTGCTACAGCCTTCTCGATGCCGCGCTTCAGGCTGATTGGGTCAGCGCCAGCTGCGACGTTACGCAGACCTTCGCGGACCAGTGCCTGGGCCAGTACGGTTGCGGTGGTGGTTCCGTCGCCCGCGACGTCGTCGGTCTTCTTGGCAACTTCCTTTACCAGCTCGGCGCCAATGCGCTCGAATGGGTCTTCCAGCTCGATTTCCTTAGCGATGGAAACACCGTCGTTGGTGATAGTAGGTGCGCCCCACTTCTTCTCCAGAACGACGTTGCGACCACGTGGGCCAAGGGTGACCTTTACGGTGTCTGCCAGGATGTTCAGGCCGCGCTCTAGACCGCGACGTGCCTCTTCATCGAAAGTGATGATCTTTGCCATTTAGGGTTTCTCCCGTTTGGTTAAATGCTTTTGGTTTTGGCACTCGTCTGTATCGAGTGCTAATCCATTTTGGCACTCTCAAGCCCAGAGTGCAAACACTTCCACCAGCCAAGTCGGGGGAAAACTCGGTGAAAACAAAAACCCCCTCACAGGGAGGGGGTAAGTGCTGGTAGGTGACTTATCGTCACCGCCCGATCGAGTTGTGACTAGATAGGGCGGACGTTGTCAGCCTGTGGACCCTTGTCACCGGTCTTGACGTCAAACTCCACGCGCTGGTTTTCCTTCAGCTCGCGGTAGCCATCGGTCTGGATTGCGCTGAAGTGAACGAAAACGTCTGCTCCGCCATCCTGGGTGATGAATCCGAAACCCTTTTCAGAGTTGAACCACTTTACGGTTCCTTGTGCCATGTGTTGCTCCTGTTGCGATTGAAACCACCGACTAAGGGCCGGTGCGGTCGTGTAGAAACCGAAGTTGCTAACAGGCGCAGCACAAGGCTGACGCTTTATCGACTACTCGCAGTCTAGCCCCACCCGTTGCGAAGTCCGCAAGGGTTTTCCGCCGATATTTCCGCATGGTTATTGGAATGTTATGAAAAACCCTAGGTTTTAGAGCAATTACTTGTAATCGCTTCCAAGCACGATGGTGATCGGATCCTCGTAGGTATTCGCCTGCACGACCTTGAAATTACCCAAAGTCTGCATCAGCTGGCCGGTCGCGGCCTGGGCCTCGGTGCTGTTTACAAAGATCACTGTCTGCTTGCCCAGCACTGGGCCGGAGGGGCTTGGCGAAGGTGTCGCGCCGGCAGTTGCTGGGTCCATTGGCGGGACACCGCCGTTACTGGTGGCAGTGGCCAACTTGCTGAACTTGGGCATAAGCGAATAGTTGGTGGCGGTAAGAATGTTCCAACCGGCATCAAAAAGCTGGTGGGCCACCTTGCTGGCCAGCCCCTTCTTATCGGTGCCGTCGATGACGGTGACTCCCAGTCCCCCGGCCTTGAACTGATCCTGAACCACCGTCTGGGTACCCAGATTTACGACACTGGAACCGCTGGTGATGTTCAGAACCGTGATGCCGATAAGCGCCAGGCTCACCGAAACGGCCGCGTAGCGAAGGAATGAAACCAGCCGACTACCCAGACTGCGCTTGGCGCGATGACGACCGCCCGGGCCTGTCACCGAGTCAAACTCGTCCTTTGGGAAGTCTTTCGCCATGGTTCCTGCTTGTATAGATAGGTGCGATCCAATGCTGGCGCACTGTGGCAATTCTAGGCTCTGGAGACAACCATGGACTTCCCCGTTCAGAAGACTGACGAACAGTGGCGTGACGAACTCACCGAGTTCGAGTATTTTGTGCTGCGCCAGGCTGGGACCGAGCGCGCTTACACCGGCGAGTTGCTAGAAGAAAAGCGCACCGGTTCGTTCAAGTGCCGCGCCTGCAACGCATTTCTATTTAAGAGCGAGACCAAGTTCGACTCGCACTGCGGTTGGCCGTCTTTCTATGAGCCACAGGCAGATCACGCGGTTGTCCTAAAGGAAGACCGCAGCCATGGGATGGTGCGCACTGAGGTGCTCTGCGCCAACTGCGGCTCACACCTGGGCCACGTCTTCGAGGACGCCCCACAGACCCCGACCGGCGACCGCTACTGCATCAACTCGGTGTCTATTACTTTTGACGCCGCGGAGTAGCCTGGCCCCAAACCTTGCGCAAAGCGAAAAAGCCTCCCGATTGGGAGGCTTTTTCATTGAGCCGACTATGGGACTCGAACCCATAACCCCCGCATTACAAGTGCAGTGCGCTGCCAATTGCGCCAAGTCGGCTTGTGCCCTTGCAGGCACTCCTCAAGTTTACAGTCACCGACAGTCTCAGTTGCCCTCGGAATCGGTGATTGCCTGCAGTCGGGCAGCCTTGCGCTTGCCCAGAATCTCGAGCACCAGAACCGTCAGAGTCAGTGTCAGCCCCACCGTCGTGGTTATGACCAGCTGAATCAAACCGCTAGCAAACGAGTAAGCCTCCCAGAGCAGCATGGTCAGCAGACCGATGTAGAGCGAACGAAGTGAGACCGCGGTTTCGATTCCGGCACGGTAGCTGCGTACCGACCGAATCAGCTGTGGCAGGCGCGAGAAAGTAAGGGCAACCAGGACCACGGTGATGACGGCCATCGGCAGCATCATGAATAGCCAGCACCAAATCGCCCCAGCAGCGAGCATTACCGGCCAAACCAGCCACTCGCGCTTAAGGAGGGCAGCCACGACCAGTCCGCTTGTGATGTAGCCAATGCCGTTAGCGAAAAGAATCGAAGGTGAGTTAACCAGGAGTGCGTAACCAAACCAGGAAGCATTGACCACCAGCATGGTGATCCAGTAGCCCAGGCTCACCCCGGTGCCGTGGCCAATCTTGCGGATGTGCAGCGCCTGCGGAACCGCCGTGTAGACGCCGATACCTCCGGCAATAAAACCGAAGATTTCCTGTAACTGCATTGCCTTGGCCTTTCGAGTGGAGCTAACTGTCCCCTAGCGAGCCTACGCCCGAACCCCGCCGGCTTGCCGCACCGAGGGAGGCTGCGTCACAACCTCCCAAAATCGATGTGTGGCTAACCGTTCATATCAGGCTCCCAATCGGCGTTTCTGGAGACCTCGGTGGCGAAATCTTCGGGTGGTATCACACTTGCAAATGCTCGACCGGAACCGATTCATAGTGTTGCTTTTGCCAACTACCTGGCGTACCGCTCACAGAATAGGTAAAGAAAAGTGGAATCAATTCGCAAGCAGCTAAAGGGGAGCTCCGACAAAGGTTTCACCCTTATCGAACTTCTCGTCGTTGTCCTGATCCTGGGTATCCTCTCGGTTATCGCAGTGGTCGCAGTAAACAATGCACGAAGCACAGCAATCCAGAAGGCCTGTATCGCCTCGGCTCAGTCGTACGTCAACGCCTACGACCAGTACGCAGCACAGACCACCACGGTTACTGCCCCAACCAGTGGAACCACCTACGGTGACACCCAGCTTAAGACCCTCCTGGTCGACGGCGGTTACCTAAAGGGAATCTCCACCAGCACCGATTACAGCCTGACCACCACCTACGTGGCTGGTTCCGGAAACATCGCACCGCACGTTACCGTCGCTGGCAGCGTCAGCGGTTGTGCAGCTGGCAACTAGTACTAACTGAAAGCACTCGCGGCTGCGGTCTCTGGATTGCAGCCGCGAGTCTTTCGTTTTCAGGGGAGACAATCGTGTCAATCGATCAAGCCACCGCATTGCTTCGCGGCCTGGAGTGGTTCTTCATATTCGCACTCGGTGCCTCGTTTGGTTCATTTGGAACCGTACTGGAGGCCAGAGTCCCCGATGGGCTCCCGGTGGTCAGCCCGCCCTCTGCCTGCCCTCACTGCGGTCACCAACTCCGCTGGTTTGAAAATGTGCCAATCCTTGGCTACCTCGCGCTTCGAGGGAAATGCGGCGGCTGTAAACAACCGATCAGCCGAAAATATCCGCTCACCGAGTTATGCACCGCATTCCTATTTGTGCTCTCGTTCACACCCGGGCCCGACCCGCAGGTGGGAATCGGAAACTTTGCGCTTGCCGCCATGGCCGTGATCACTGTTCCGTTGGTCTTGATAGACCTGAGAGTTCACCGCCTACCGAATGCAATCACCTACCCCACCGGCCTTCTCTTGCTCACGCTCATGGTCCTCGGGCCATTCGCTGGTGGCAGCTGGGCTAATTCACTGAGCGTGCTGCTGCAAGGCTTGGTTCCCGCGGCAATACTCTTGACCATCGGACTGATCAGTCGCGGTGGCATGGGCCTGGGTGACGTGAAGTTGGCCGCACTTATGGGGTGGGCTGCCGGCTGGTTCGGCATTGCCGCCACAGTTAGCAGTTTTGCGGTGGCCTTTTTGCTCGGTGGCGCCTACGCGGTGATCGTTTTGGTCACCAAAAAGATGAACCGAAAATCGGCAATTCCCTTCGGGCCGTTCCTACTGGTTGGGTTTTGGATTGCCTTCGCCGGGGGCAACTTTATCCAAAATGTAGTGCTGTCCCTATGGGGTTTTTAGACACGAATTTTGGGCTGTTTAAAACATTCGGCTAACCCCCTTAAAGCAATTTTCCGTCGCAATCCCTGGGTGTTCACTGGCACTTGTCAGTTCAAAACAAGGGGAAAGCGAGAACGGAAATGGACTCAATACTCGAGCAAATTCCAGAAGCTTTAGCCAGGGAAATCTCGGCTTTAGGCCTTCGCCACGATGGCGAAACACTCTGGGTGGGCCTGCCATCCAGCATCGATCAGCAGGAGCGCGAAAGCACTCGGCAGCAGCTGCAGAACCGCCTAGGCACCAAGATCGGACAGGTGCCGGTCGAGGATTCGCTGCTACATGAAGTCTTAGACACTATTTACGCAGTCAAGGCCAGCGACGAGTTCACACCGCGAACTGTTGCTTCCGGGGACAGCGAGGGTCCGATCGCGGATCTGGTCAACGAAATCCTGGATCGCGCAGTTCGCCTTCGCGCCAGCGACATCCACGTTGAACCCACCGAGTCGGAACTGGTAATCCGCGCCCGAGTAGACGGCCAGCTGGAAACGATTGTTCGGATGCCGGGCAATCTTGCCGCCTCCTTCATCAGCCGCCTGAAGGTTCTCGCAAAAATCAACATCGTCGAACGCCGTCGTCCGCAAGACGGACAGTTCTCGATTCAGATTGACGACCGTCAGATCGACTGCCGTTTGGCTACCGTTGCAACCCTTTACGGCGAAAAGGCTGTCATGCGACTGCTGGACACCCGCAAGGCACTCACCGACCTCAGCGGACTCGGTTTGGCAGACAGTCAGCTGGCGCGCATTCGTCGCATGGTTCACGCCCAGCATGGACTAGTGGTCACCGCTGGTCCTACCGGGTCGGGCAAGACCACCACTCTGCACTCGGCACTTCACGACCTCGACGTCGCCAACCTAAACGTCTCGACCATCGAAGACCCGGTCGAATACGTGATGAAAGGCATCAACCACATCCCGGTTGTGGACGAACTCGGGATTGGGTTCGCCACTCAGCTTCGTGCCCTGCTTCGCCAGGACCCAGACGTGATTCTGGTGGGCGAGACTCGCGACAGTGAAACTGCCCGCATCTCGGTGCAGGCAGCGCTATCTGGCCGCTTGGTCATCACTTCATTGCACGCCACCGACGCACTGGCAACGATATATCGCCTCTTCCAAATGGACATCGAACCTTACCTGGTTGCGGCGTCACTGCGAGGCGTAATTGCCCAGCGTCTGGTGCGCAAAGTCTGCGAATACTGCGCCGAGGAATACAAGCCCTCGAAGGAAGAGCTGTTGACTCTGGCCGGCATCGATCTGCCAGC
>JBEGRP010000043.1:0-7340 GCA_041180345.1 Actinomycetota bacterium
CTCGGTGATCCCGTTCTCCAGCGCCAATTGAAGCAACTTATCAATCACCAGCTTGATGGTTTCGGCTTCCTGGTCGCCGTTGAACATCGGCACGGGCTGACCCATTAGGAGTGCATTTACCGAAGGTAAACCCTGAACGTTGAATGCTTGCAAAAGCTGCCCAGCGTTATCACCGTCAATCCTCAGCAGGATCGCTGCCCCGGCGCGCGCCTGCACCTCTGCAGCCAACTTCTTGCTCAGGTTGAGGGAGCCCTCAGACCTAGTGGTGTGAAACTCGACCAGCACGGGAACTCGCTCGGAAATCTTCACAAACTTCGCCAGTCCCGATGGCGATACCTCCAGCACTACATCCGGAAGCAACACCGGCTCCGGCTTGCCAGCAGGGGTTGCAGACACAGTGGGGGCTGGATTCGCCGGCGGAGCGGATTGTTTCACCAGGCTTGAAAGGTCAAACGCGCCACCGAGCCCAGCTGGGACGCCAGTAGAAGAGTTGAAGTTAGCCATTACATGCTCTTTACGCTGAGTAGCACCTGGGTTGCGCCAAGTGTCTTGATTTTGTCCTTAGAGGCGATGGCAGGCACATAGAACAGCAGCATAGTCCCGTAGAACGACTTGATTCCGGTTGGGCTTCCTGCCGCACCGAGAAGGAGTTTTTCGCTTCCCGAAACAGCTACCGCCTGGGTGCGGTCCTTCGGTTTGATCACGTATTTGTCGTTCATGAATACCGCCACAAGGGCTCCCGAATTGACGGTCGAAAGGCTGATCACATTGGGGTTGCCCAGCAGATGCTTCATCTTGATGGTGGCATTGTTCAAGGCGGTGGCTTGGCTCTGCTGGGAAGCGGAAATCTGCTGGTAATACTCATCGTTGGTGACGTCAAACATTGGTGCGCTGAGAGACGACGACCCCTTGTCAATCAAGTCACCGAAGGCGGTGGGTAGCGCGTCCGGTGCAATCTTCAGGAAGAGCGAATCAGCGGCCACTGGGATAGCACCAACGGCGGCGGTGTTGACCACCGGAAGCTTAGCTCCGGGGAGCATGCCGATGTTGTACCAAAGCATGTACTGGGATCGCGGGGTCTTTTGCTGCAGGACAAGCATCTGCGGCAGGTCTCCGGCGACACCGGTGGACGTGATAGCCATCACTGTACGCGGCCAAAGGTTAGTGGCAGCCGGCAGCACCAGGGACAGCTGTTGAGTGGCAATGGCCGGGAGCTTTCCAACCTTCTTGGATGCCTTTTGCAGGATGTAGTGGGCCTTGCGGCTGTCGTAGGCAGGCCCGCTAACGCGGCTTGCTAAGACCTTAGAATCGCGGCTGGCATCGGCAACCGCAACAACGCTGGCAATGCGCTTTACTACCACCGAGAGCTGGGCTTCCGTGACCACCGGGGGCTGAAGGATGCTAGTTGCACCGGAACTGCTCGGGCTCGCCCCGGCCTGGCCTGGTTGCGTCGAGCAGCCCGTGAGTGATCCTGCAACCACCAAGCCGGCCACGGCTACGCTGAGGTTGCGAGCAGACCGGCGTCCGCGAACTGGCGCCGACGAGCGGTTCCGGCGGCGGCGCATTTTGGGTCCCTGCGGAGCCCGTGGGGTGCGTCGGCGAGGTCCGCGCTCTTTCCGCATTTGATACCAGGCAAGCCAGTTCAAAATCACTGCAGCCAGCAGGAGAACGCCTCCGAAAATGATCAACACATTACTAGACGTAGGATCAAACACTATTGGCCAGGTAATCGCGATACTGGTTGGAGCATCGGCAAAGCCATCGGAGGCGATTAGAACCGCAGTCTTGTCAACCAGCTTGACGCGCGTGCTCAGGTCTCCCACCGAGTTGACCTCAGCGCGCCAAAGATCTGATCCGGCTGGGTTGGCCAGCTTTCCGCTGCCATTTACCACCGAGGCCAACAGCTGAGTTGGCGCGTCGCCGCTCAGTCCGGTGACAACTACGTGATTGGTGCTGCCTACCCAGGCGTCGACATCGGCCTGGCGGCCGGCAGCAATGAAGGCTTTTCCTGTGGTCTTGACCTGAACTATCGGATTACCGGGAAACTTTTGGAGGGCGCTGGCTTTGAGGACTATGAGTGGGGTCTTTTCCTCCACCTGAATCGCCTGGATGTGGTTGGCCGGAGGATGCCAAACCGTGCGCTGAGCGATGCCCACGAGTATCAAGAGAGCAGACACCACGAAGAGGATTGCAGCAGTCAAAAAACGCATCAAAAATCCATTCGGGGTAAACTTGCCTACAGGTTAAAACCTGTTCTAAAGTCTACCGAAACCGTCAGGAGCGCCACTTTTGTCTAGCACTGAAGGCGATTTCCCAACCGCACTGCGCGGCTATGACAAGGGTGCAGTAGACGATGCCCTGCGCGATCTTCGCAAAGAGATTCTTTCGCTTTCTGCCCAAAACTCTCAGCTGGCAACCGAACTTCGCGAGTCTCAGAACAAACTCACCGAGGCTTTGAACCAACTCAAGGAAGTTGGCGCGCCGTCCTATGCCGGTGTGGGTGCCAAAGCGGCACTTGTTCTCTCGACTTCAGAGGAAATGGCTGCTCGCGTGCTGGCCGAAGCCAAGACCGAGCGAGAGCGACTTCTTGCCCAGACCCAGGCCGAGGTGGACGAACTTCGAAACGAAGCCAAGGGTTATTACGATGCGCTGGTAGCCGAGGCACAGCGACGCGCCGAGCGAGTGCTTGGGCAGGCCCGAGTGGACGCCGACGATCTCATCAACACCGCGCGTAGTGAAGCCGCAGAGCTAACCAGTGAGGCAAACCGTGAGGCCGGAGCTGTTCGCGGCGCCACCGCCACTGAAGTTGCCAAGCTGAGGTCCACAGCCCGCCGCGAAACCGAGTCATTGAAGGCGCGCGTCGAGCGTGACCTGGCGGAACGCAAGCTCTTGGCCTACCGGGACAACACTCGTGACTTGGACCTTTATCGCGCCCAAGAGCTGGTATCCGAGCAGGCTCGAATCGACCTGGAGCTTGAACTTACCGCTCGCCGTCAAGAAGCCGAAGCCGAGTACCTGCGGAAGCATCAAGAAGCGGTTGCCGCCACCCAGAAGTACCTGGATGACGCAAACCAGCAACTTTCGTTGGCACTGACCCGGGTTAACGCCGCGAGGCTCGAGTCCGAGACGCTGGAAGCTGCGGCGCGATCGACCACTAAAAACCTGATTGACCAGGCTCGAGCAAAGGGTGAGGCAGCCATCGCGGCCGCCGAAGCCGAGGCTCGAAATATCCTGAGCGAAGCGACCATGAAGAGCGCGGTCCGAATCCGCGAAGCTGAGGCCCGACTCAGCCAACTCTACGTTGAGCAAGAATCGGCCAGCATCTTCCTGAAGAACCTAAAGTCGCTCGTGGACGCGGCCTTCAAGGCAGACAGCAAAGGCAAAGTAGCCGACCTAGCAGCGGACGGGAAGTAACCTCACATGTCGAGCTCACCAATCAAGGTCTCAAATGCATTCCAGGTTGGTCTGCTCGGTGGGCTGGGTGTCCTGTTAGCACTGCTTATCGGAAGCATGCTGATTAGTCTTGCCAGCGTCCTGACCTATCTTTTCGCGGCAATCTTTATCGCTCTGGGTCTTGACCCAATCGTTAGCTGGCTTGAGGGACGCAAGGTCTCACGCCCGATGGCCATCACGATTGTGGCTCTGGTGATCATCAGCGTTTTCACCCTAGTGGGCATGGCCTTTGTCCCAAGCCTGATAACGCAGACTGCACACTTCGTTGAGAGCACTCCGAAGATAATCCAGGGCCTGGTCACCATCCCGGCCATCGAAGACCTGGACAACCGCTTTGGCGGAGTCATCACCGACACCCTCAATAATGCCGGCACCTTCATCGCTGACAGCGGCAACTGGCCCACCATGCTCGGTGGGGTGGTAAAAGTCGGACTGAGTATTGTGAACGGCATCACCGGCGGAATCATCATCTTGATCCTGAGCATCTACTTCATGGCATCGCTGAAGCCGTTCAAGCAGTTCATCTACAAGCTGGTTCCAGCGAGTCGCCGACCCAATGTCGAATCGATTGGCGAGCAGGTGTCGAGCGCCGTCGGTCGCTATGTAATCGGCCAGGTGACAATCGCTGCCTTGAACGCGATCTTGGGCTTTGTTTTCATGCTGATTGCCGGAATCCCCTATGCGGGTGTGCTGGCAACAATGTCATTCCTGCTGGCACTGATTCCTCTGGTTGGAAGCCTCAGCGCCACCGCGATTATCGCCCTCGTGGCTCTGGGGCAATCCCCCGCATTGGCGCTCATCGCCGTCATCTACTACCTGGTCTACATGCAGATTGAGGCCTATGTGATTAGCCCACGTGTCATGAAGCGCGCGGTGGAGGTTCCAGGAGCGGTGGTAGTCGTTGCGGCTTTGGCCGGAGGAACCCTGCTGGGTGTGCTTGGAGCACTGGTAGCCATTCCAGTTGCGGCAGCGGTGATTCTGATTCTCCGTCAGATTGTCATGCCCAACCAGGAACTCAAGTAGCTAGGGCAGCTCGACTTCTGTCGGAAGCGGATACGCCACCGGGTTCACAATCTTCACAATCTCGTTCAGCACTCTGCTGACCTGATCTTCACCCACCCACAGGTGCTTGCCACCGGCAACGTCGATTTGTTCAAATTTGCGAATCACCGAGAACGCGACGGCGGCTTCGGCCGGCTGCAGGTAGTCGTCAAACTCCGGAATGATGCCCACCAATCGCTTGTCGGTGTGGTTCCAGAGCTCGAGATCCTGCTGGGTGGCTCGGTGCAACGGTGGTGACAAAAGAATTCCGCCTAGCACAGGCTGGTTCGCACCATACTTCAGCGTCAACTCGGTGCCGAATGACCAACCCAGCAACCAGAGATTTGGTAGCCCCGCTGCCACCGCCCAGGCAACAGCTGCCTCTAGGTCAAACATCTCCGAGACACCGCCGTCAAAACTTCCGGTGCTCTTGCCCTGCGGCGACTCGGTCCCCCGAGTATTGAACCGAAGAACTGCGATGTCGGCCAGATAGGGCAGTCGATTCGAGGCCTTGCGCATCACATGACTGTCCATGAAGCCGCCGTGGGTCGGCAGCGGGTGAAGGCAAATCAGAGTGGCGACTGGGGGCCTTCCCACCGGAAGTGCCAGTTCGGCGATAAGCGTCTGCCCATCCTCAGTGGAGAGCGTGAATGCCTGACGCTGAACAGGGAGCTCAACGCTGGATCGAATCGAAAGGTGAGTCATTGTTTAGCCCAGGTACCCCGAGTACATCTGCCAGCAGCGGTTGTGAAAGTGGCGCCTGGTTTGAACGTCCAGGTCTACCGGCCAAGCCACCAGGTGAGATGTCCCCCAGTTGATAGGAACCGTGCAGTTGGGGCACACCCAGGACTTGGTCTGATCCTCACTGCGGCCGTTGGTGGGCTGGACATAGCAGGGTACGCCGTTTTTCACCTCGGTGCGTTTCGAGCCATTGCGAATCAAATCCAGATTGAGCTCAGGTTGTTCCTCTTGAGGCTTTCCGCGACCACGCGGACGATTGCTCCTGGGCATCAGTACCACCCGTAGTCATTGGAGTGAACGAGCGCGGTACAAGGTGTCTTGTAACGACCGCCGATGTACTTGAGGCCCCAGCGAATCTGAGTCTGCGGGTTTGTCATCCAGTCGCTACCCTCGCTGGCCATTTTCGAGCCGGGAAGGGCCTGCGGAATTCCGTAGGCGCCAGAACTTGAGTTCTGCGCCAGCGCGTTCCAGTGCGATTCACGAGTCCAAAGTTTGACCAAACAGGAGTACTGGTCCTGGCCCCAACCCAACTGAGCAGAGAGGTTACGAGCGAAGGCCTGGGATGAACCCACGGATGGAATTCCAGCATCCGCTACGAAGAGTTTGACCACCTTGTTGCCAGCCACGATTTCAAAGCCGCCGCGCGAGAAGGAGACCGTGGTTGGCGTGATGATGTCGGTGATTTGTCCATCTGGAACGTTAGGCGCGAAGTCCTCGGCATAAGCGGCGGCCAGATTTCCCGCGTAGGGGTCAACCGCCGTGACCAGCATTAGTCCGGTCACAAAAATGAACGCAAAGAAAGGCAGCACCCTGGCTCGAGGCAATCTTGGCACCTTTGGGCGCGCCATACCGCGCTTGTCCAACCAGCCATCGAGGCCATTGGTAGCGCGCTCTCCGAGGGTTGGCTGATAGGCCTCATGACGACCCATGACCACCTCGATTCGCGAATGTGAAACAAACTGCCTGAAAAGGCAATTTTAACCTTGCAGGGCTGGATTAACCCAGCGAGCGGGATAGTTGCAAATACTGAATGAAGCGGTCCAGGAAAGCGTCAACCTGGGCCTCGGTGTACCCGGCCCACCGAGGGCTGAAAGTCTGCTGGCGAAGTGCAGCCACGGTAACCACTCCCCCGGCTTCTAGCTCGGCGGAAATGACGGCTAACATCGCATCCACCTGACGCACCGAGTAGCCCTTGAGGCGCCAAGGCTGGCGGTCAAAGCGCTGCCGCTTTGGGCGTGCGATTCGACCGAGTAAAAGCTCTCGGATCTCATTGATCCGCTCTCTCGCACCCTGGTGACCCAGCCTCGTCAGCAAGCGGTTTACCTCTTGGTCAGCGAAGGCATCGTCGAGTCGATCCAGTGCTGCATCGACCGCTGCAATCTGGTAGCCGCCTTTGACGGTGCGGAACTGAGCGGTTCGCAGCGTCGCTGCATCTAGCACGTGGCTCGCGGGGTTTGCGAACTGCTGGCGAGCAAGGTCAATCCAGTGGTCTACGTCTTCAGGCGCATAGCCCAACTCGGTGGCCGAGACCTTCTTGAAGTGTGCAGTCAATCTTGTTCCTTTGCCCTATAGCGGAAGCGGCAGAGTTACCAGCAGGTAGGCGATCAGGGTTGCCGGCAGGATGGAGTCCAAGCGGTCCATTACACCGCCGTGACCGGGCAACCAGGAACTCATGTCCTTGACCCCGAGGTCGCGCTTGATGAGCGATTCCGCCAAATCTCCAAACACTGCGGCAAGCAGCATGGCACCCGCGAAAACAATCGCAAACAGGATGGATCGCTCTAGAACGATCGAACCCACGATTGCCGCGATTGAACCAGCCACTATGGAACCGATGAGTCCCTCTAGCGACTTCTTGGGACTGACACCGGGAGCGATTTTATGCTTGCCAAGTTTGCGTCCGACCAGGTAGCCAAAGGTGTCAATCATGGCCACGGTCGTGACGTAAGTCACAACCCAACCCTGACCGTGTGGGTGGTGGCGCAGCAATAGCATCGCAAAACTGGTCATGAGCGGCAGATAGATGACTACAAAAGCTGCGGCACCAAAGTCCGAAATGGTCTCGCTGGTGCTGCGATTGCGCGCCTGCCGATCCCAAATAAGCT
>JBEGRP010000044.1:0-7124 GCA_041180345.1 Actinomycetota bacterium
GTTCGATGGATCGGTGCCACCGAAAAGCACCAAGACCTCTTCGACGTTCTCGCGGAACTCGATCGCACGATTCACTGACTCGAAACTTGGCGCCAGAACTGCATTTTCCATCCCCACCAGCTGCTTGTCTGCAGCCACCTTGGGGTTCTCGTACATGTCGGCGATGTGCATATCGGCCACCTCGGCGCCATCACCCAGATCCTCGAAGGTGACCACCTTGCAGAAGCCACCGAGCAGCGTGACAAACTCGGCCACGTTATCCAAGCGGTCTAATACGACCAGGTCGGCCTTCTTCTTGCGCGCGTAGTTCAGGAACTCGAGGTCGCTCTTCACGGTGTCGACCTGGAATGGATAGTCCGCAAAGAACTGCGCACCGAGCGGCTTGTCTACACTGAGCACGATGGTCAGATCGTGACGCGCCAGCGAGTAGGCCATGGCCAGCGAGCGGTAGACGTGCCCCATGCCGAGTTCCTTCGCGGCATCGGTGCGAATCAGGATGCGCTTGCGGCTGGCAAGGTGTTCGGCCACGGCCCAATCGCTGAAGGTATCGATGTCCAGGCTCTCGCCCTCGGGAACCTCAACCAGGTTAATCGGCTGCACGATTCGGGTGCCGGTTCGCAGAATGTCTGAAATTCGGGCACCGATGATGGCGCCGGATTCCTTGAACTTCGGGGGCAGTTGCTGGCGGTTAACCCGGGCCGCATAGTCAGGCTTTGGATTACCCGCTTCGTCCAGAACCCAACCTAGGTGGCGATCGTCAACCACGGTGATGACGGATCCGGCACCCTCCGCGAAACGATTCAAGGCATCCTGGATTCGTGCCGGCTTGATGAACGGACAGGTGGGCTGCATGGTCAGCAAGATGTCCGATTCAACCGCACCGAGTGACTGCAGGAAAGGAATGGTTCTAACCATTACCTCGTCCAGCGTCGCTTTGCCCGTGGTCTTTTCTTCGCGGGTCACCACCGCGCCAAAACGCTCGGAGATCTCGGCGATTTCATCGTCATCGGTGATCACAACCACTCGTCCGGGTTCGGTGCCGGAGAGAGCAGTTTTGATGGTTCGAGCGATTAGCGGCTCACCCTGGAGCAGTCGAACATTCTTGCGCGGGACGCCGGTGGAGCCGCCGCGCGCGGGAATGACGATCCAGGGCTTTTCCACGGATTAGCGCTTTCGGAAAATCTTCGGCGGTACGCCCACGCTCAGTTCGACATCGCGAACTCGGTGCAGAGTCTTGGTGACCAGAGAGCGCACGCTCATAATGCTGTCCGCGATGATTCCGAAGAGCAGAACCTGAACCGCGCTGATTACCAGAACAGCACCGAGGATTATCGACTGCAGGTGGCCGGAGTCGTCACCCTGAGCCGCGGCGATGATCCAAGGCAGCCAGGCGATTCCACCCAGCAGGAAAAGCACCAGGCTGAGCGGCAGGAAGAGATGCATCGGGCGGTACTGGACGTAGATGCGAATCATGGTCCAGGCGTTGCGACGGACATACTTCCAGGTGCTGCCGAAGAGGCGGCTTGGACGCACGCTGTCGTTGCGCTTGACGTGGACGTTGGTCAGTGCCAGCGAAGCATCCGAAACCTGAATCAGAGATTCGATCGTGTAGGTGAACTTGGTCACCAGGTTGATCTGCAGAGCGGCGTCACGGCTGAAGGCGCGGAATCCGCTGGTGGCATCGTGCACGTCGGTGCCGCTGAAACGCTGGACTACGCGGGTACCCAGGCTCTGCAGGTAGCGCTTCAGGCTGGAGAACTCATTCACCGAGGCGGTGTCGCGGTCACCCACGACGACATCGGCGTTACCCTCGACGATCGGCTTGATCAGCGCCGGGATAGCGGAAGCGTCGTACTGATTGTCGGCATCGGTGTTTACCACGATGTCTGCGCCAAGCTTCAGGGCGGCGTCGATGCCGGCCTGGAAGGCACTGGCCAGGCCCTGGTTCTGAGTGAAGCGGACCACGTAGTCGACGCCGTTGGCGAGTGCCACCTCGGTGGTGTTGTCACTTGATCCGTCATCGATGATCAGCCACTTGACTTCGTCGACACCAGGCAGTTCGCGCGGTAGTTCGGCAAGGGTGGCAGGCAGAAACTCGGCCTCGTTGAGGCACGGAATCTGGATGAAAACTTTCACTATTTACTCGCCTTTGTTTTTTCGTCGGCACCCCAGAGCTTGTCGTTCTGGACCAGGCCAACTAGCGCTGTTACTAAGAAGATAGCAAAGGACTGCAGCCACATTCGGTTTAGGCTGTCCGACCATCCGGTGCGTCCCAGGGTGGGGTGCCCGAACTGTCCGCCGTCTAGCATCTTGACAATCAGCGAGCCCAGAATGAGTGCACTTGTGCTCCAGAGCAACAGGCGGTGCTCGGGGCTGAGGTCCTTGAGCTTGCGTAGACCCAAAATCAGAAGCACTACGACCGCAACGAAGAACCAACCCCAGCGACCACTGCCACCGATTAGGTTGTCATAGAGTGCCTGGTTACCTTTGCGCAGGGCATCGCGGAAGACCACCTCGGCGGCGACGAAGACCACCAACATCGCGATGAGAGTGATTGGCAGAATGCGAACCCGAATCGCATCGAACAGCTTCCAAGCCGGAAGCAAACCTGCACCGACAAAGATCGCCATGAAGACGTACCAGGGCAGGTGGGTGGCGTTGATGATGTAGGAGTGATAGGTGGCCAGCCAGATGCTCAACCCCAGGGTTCCGCTGCTAATAATCCACATGATCTCGCGGCGACGAATCCAGTTCTGTGAGAGAAGCGGCAGAACCAGCAGCGCCGCCATCACAATGCCTTCGATGCGCGAGGTGCTGGCGGTGAAGACGCCGATGCAAATCACCAGCATTTGTTCCCGGGTGAGGTGATAGTCGCGCACAGCGATGGTCACTGCTACAGCCACCGCGAGCAGACCCACGGCGGTCAAGGTGTGTCCGTTTACGTAGTAGATGGCGCGCAGCGGCATGACCGTGCTGAACGTGGTTGCGAACAAGAGCCCGGTAACCCAGTAGACGCGCTTGCGTGGTTGGGCACCAACCAGCTCCTTGATGGCCCAGATCACCAGGCAACCCAGTGCGCCAAAGATGTATGGAGTGATGCCGCTGAGCGATTGGCCCGATGGGCCGAGCGAGAGAAGTAGTGGGTAGCTGAAGCCGCGCTTGATGGCGGTGTGGCCATTCAGGAATGCGATGTTGCCGTTGATGTCAAACAGGTGTGCGAAGGAAAGAATCCAGAGCGAGTCTCCGTGCGGGGTCCCCTGGAATCCCAGCACTCGGGTGCTGAACACAGCCAGAATCGCGAGGGCCGTGCCCAGCAGCATGTTCTTGTAGAGCCCGCGACCGGCTTGCCAGGCCGACACCACTAGGCCAAGGGCCAGAATGCCGAAGAACGCGAAGGCTCCAATCCAGCGTTGGTGCACCATGTTCATGGTTGCGAAAAGCACATCGCGAATCACAACCGAAATCATCAATCCGGCGGGGACGCTGAGCCACAGGTTGCGAATGCCCAACTGCCAGGCGATCGCCACTCCACCGAGGGCGATCAGGATCAGTACCGCGAACTCAGTTAGCATTCGGGTCTCCGATCAGGTTGCGGTACAGGTTGCTGTCCAGCAGCATGAAAGTCTTAACCGAACGAGGTTTGCGGTTTGGCTGGTCGAAGTCGCTAAGCAGCAGACTGTCCTCCACCTGAGTTCCGATGAAGGTTCGGTATGGGGCGCTGTTCCCGCCGTCCCACACGATCAGAAGGTTGCAGTACTTGCTGGATTGACCACTGCAGTGAGTGGTGGTCTGGTAGTGCCGGTAGTGCAGCAGAGTTTTGAGGTCAACCTTGTTGCGAATGTCGATTGGATCCTGGCTGCGGTCCACCGAGTGCACCTTGAAGATGCCGATGAGTTCACTCTCGAAGCCGAAGCCGTTCTTGAACCGGTCACCGATGTGATTGACACTGACCTGCTTGAAGTGGTTGGTCAAAACCACCGGCGCACCCTCGACCCAGTTCGAGTGCTCGATGATGCGATTGATGCCGAATGTCTTGTTGTGGCCCATAAAGGGCAGGCTGTGCGAAAGCACAAAAAGGTTTAGGAAGGCAACAACACCCACCGTCAGATTCAGCACCCAGAAGCGCCAGGACTTGAGCGTATTCATTATTTAAACTCCGCTGGAATCGAGGCTTCCAGGACCGGCTCCAGATGCTTGGCCCAGGTAGAGGTGATGTGACTATTGTCTCGGTAAACCACGATGTTTCCCACGACCGGCGGGCAGGTCTTGGAATCACAGAAAGAATCGGTTAGGTCCGCGACCACAACGTTAGGGAGTGCCGCAACTGCGCCAGGCATCGGGTCGCTCGGGGTAAGGCCCTGTTCGCGACTGACGGCACACTTGACCCCAGCCTGCTTCATCCACATCTCGATACATGGAACGAAGTTAGGATCCGGCTTCGGGGTGTCGTGAATCAGGAAGAACTTGGTGTGGCCGTTGTCGGTCAACTTCTTCACCATCGAGGCAAAGGCGGCGCCGACATCCGCGCGACCTTGGGTCACCAGGGTGGAGTTGGAGTTGATTATCAGGTCGAACGCGGGCTGACCTGCCAGGTAGTCCTCCAGCTGCTGATTCCAGCCCTTGCAACTGCGGTGAGTCAGGTTGACCGGGTAAACGGCCGGATCAACCAGGGTGCAGGCACTCTTGCTAATCATGGTCACGTTCCAGTGGTGCTTGAACGCCAGGTCGTCGATTGGCACGAACCACTGGCGGGTGTGACTGTCACCGATAAGCGCTACGCGAATCGAACCGTTTGGGTCACCCTTTTGGCAGGTCTTGAAACCGGTGCCCTCGCGACTGATCTTGCAGTCGCTGGACTCGCGGGCGGTAACGCCCTTGCTCAGGTTGTTCAGCGGTGGTTGAAGTTGGAAGGTCTTGCTGATGTTTTTAAACTCGGTGTCCGCCGCAGCGCCGGCCCCGGTGGAGATCCCGATGAGCAGCAACATCGCGAGTCCGGCACTCAGTAGCTGACGGCCATTCTTCAGACGACTCAGCGGGCCGAAACGAACCGGATCCTCCACAAAGCGCTTGCTCAGCCAACCCAGCAGGACGCTGATAGCAACTACGGCAAGCTCATCCCAGACGGTGGTGGCGCGGCGCAAGAGCCATGGTGCCAGAATCAGCACCGGCCAGTGCCAGAGGTAGAGGCTGTAAGAGATGTCACCGACGAACTGCACCGGGCGGAAACCCAGCCACCAGCGCGGAATCAGGCGGGATTCGCTCTGCCCACCGTGCAGTGCAAGTACCGCACCGAGCACCGGAATGCCGGCGTACCAGGATGGGAACGGAGTGGCTTCGGTGTAGGTGAAGATCGCGTAAAGCATTAGGGCGGTTCCGGCCCAGAACCAGATTGGGCTGCGGCGAGCAGCCGACTCGGTGTCGCTCTTGGAAGCGACGGCAAGCAGGGCGCCGGCCGCAAACTCCCAGGCGCGAGTGAAGGTGTTGAAGTAGGCGTTCTGCGGCTGGTCGTAGGTCATCCAGATGCTGTAGGCCAGGCTGCCGACCAGGATCACCCAGAGCACTGTCAGCAACAGCACACGGTTGTTGAGGCGTGGAATGTAGCGCACCGCCAGCAGCGCCAGAAAGAGCACGATAGGCCAGAAGATGTAGTACTGCTCTTCGACCGAGAGGCTCCAGAAGTGCTGGAACGGGCTCTTAGTTCCATCATCGGTTAGGTAGTTGGTGACCTTGCCGATCAGCACCCAGTTCTGGGCATACAGGGTGGCGCCGATTCCCTCGCCGCGGACCTTGAGGAACCAACTCGGTGTGGTTAGAAAATAGGTGGCCAGGGTGGTCAGCAGGATGGCCAGCAGCGAGGCGGGAAGCAGGCGACGGGCGCGACGGGCCCAGAAGTCCTTGAAGTCGACCTTGCCGGTGCGTTGTTCCTGACGCCAGAGTTGGCCGGTGATCAGGTAGCCGCTGATGACGAAAAAGATGTCAACGCCGACGTATCCGCCGGAAAGTTGGTTGGGCCAAACGTGGAATATCAGCACCGAGGCGATGGCCAGCGCACGCAAAGCCTGAATATCGGCTCGAACGCCGTGGTTTTGCCCGCTTTTACTCACCTACCTAGTTTAATTGGGCATTGTTATGAGTGCTTATAAGGTAGCTAACTCCCCGGTTGGGCCGCGTCGGTACAACCGGAGCAAGCGGCTCACCTTTTTGTTTGCCGCGCTGCGGACACGCTCGCTAATTGCGCGAGACGAACTGGCCAATATCGCCACCGGAGCCAGCTGCGATGCCGAGCTGCTCTACAGCGTGATCGGTTCCTCGGTGACCATCGTCAACCGTCGAGCCCTCTTCGACCTGGCCTGGTTGCTTTCCAACCAGCCGATCTTCGAGCACGACCTGGTGAACTCGAAGCGTATCTATGACTACTGCCTCAGCGCCTACGGGCTCAAGGCATTCACCCAGATGCACAAGGTCAACTTCGCAATCGTCGCGATTCGCATGGGGGACACCGGGCTGGCCCACGCCCTCATGGCGAAGCAGCCGACGGTACTTCCTTGGGTAAGCAAGTTCTTCCCGCAGGCATTGAACTCGGTGCGGATGCAGGTGCTGCAAGAAGGCACCAACAGCGCTTTCATGTTCAACCGTGACTACACCCTGAGCACGGAGTTCCTGCGAATCGATATCGACAACCCGTTCCGCGGTCTGTCGATGAACGACGCCGTGGCGGAGGTTCGCACCACCGAGGCCGCCGGCTGGCTGAAGCGCCTGAATGATGAGGTCTTCGGACTGCGCGTCGCACCAATCGTCTTTGCGAAGCGCGCGCAGGGGACACCGCTGGACTCGCTGACCGTGGACGCACCCGAGGCACAGCCGGGAGCCAGCAAGTTGCAGGGGCCGAAGGTCACCGTGGTCATGAGCGCCTTCCAGCCCGACGAGCACATCTTTAGTGCTGTGCGTTCCACGCTGG
Organism: Actinomycetota bacterium; assembly: GCA_041180345.1. Classification (GTDB taxonomy): domain Bacteria; phylum Actinomycetota; class Actinomycetes; order Actinomycetales; family Microbacteriaceae; genus Rhodoluna. The sequence goes on from JBEGRP010000044.1 coordinate 6,959, forward strand.
CGCAGACCTACGCCAACCTCGAACTCTTGGTCATCGACGACTGCAGCGGTGACTACTACGACGATGTCTTGGCACAGGTGGCCGCGCTGGATCCACGTGTGCGCGTGCTGCGTCAGCCGGTCAACGGCGGTACCTATCGGATTCGAAACCGAGCCATGGATGAGGC
>JBEGRP010000045.1:0-7120 GCA_041180345.1 Actinomycetota bacterium
CTGGACATTCTGGCCCACAAGTACCACTGGCAGGTCAAGTACATTTCAAAGAGCGCCTGCACGGTTGCCAACCACTTGCAGTTCCCCGAGGACTTGGGATCCGACTCCTGCCGAGACTGGAACCGCCAGCTAGAGGAATACTTCGCGAAGAACAAGCCCTTCGACCTGATCGTGAACTCGAACTCGGCCTTCGTTTCGCAGAACGATCCGCGAATGGCCCTGGCTTTCCGCACCACTGTTCAATCGCAAACCAACCGCGGCACCCAGTGGCTTTTGATCAGCGACAACCCGAAGCCCACCCCCGACTTCCAGGCTTGCATCAAAGCAAACGGCGCTAAGGCTGCCCAGGTCTGCCAGATTCCTTACTCCAAGGCGATGGTCCCGGCGGACATTCTTCCCAAGGCGGTAGGTTCTCACCCCGGTGTTCACGTAGCCGATTTCCGCAAGGAGTTCTGCCCGAACAACTGCCCGGCCGTGATCAAAGGCGTGACTGTCTACCGAGACTTCTCGCACATCTCTTCCTCTTTTGCCAAGACTCTTCTGCCGGACCTCGACGCGTCTATCCCGGCAGCCTTCAAGCACAAGCCGCGCGGCAAGTTCTGGTTCGCTCCGGAGCTGACCGTGAGCCAGCTAATCAGCCAACTGTAAGTCGCTCTAAGAAGAGCTTCGGCGCTTGGGATTGCGCGCTACTCGACTAGTGCAGGAATGCGGTTTCGCTCTTTAGTAACTGATTTGTGTCCGTGCGGAGTCGGACGCCCGTCCTCGCCCAGGCTCACAAATACGATGTGGTCAACCGTCAGGATTATCTTCTGCGTAACCATATTGCGAACCTCGGCCCGCATGGTGATGGATGTGGTGCCAAACCGAGTGGCAATGAGCCCCATCTCAATTAGGTCACCCTCGATGGCGGAGGCGACGAAGTTGATCTCCGAGATTATCTTGGTGACCACCCGGCGGTTTCCGAGTTGAAGGATCGCATAGATGGTGGCTTCTTCGTCGATCCACTTCAGCAGACTGCCGCCAAAAAGCGTGCCGTTAGCATTCAGGTCTTCTGGACGCACCCACTTGCGCGTCGTAAATTCAATCTCAGACACTTGGCGCACTCCCAAAGCTTGGCGGAACCACTCGGTGGTAGTGCTATTTTATTCAATACTTGAAGATTTATGCAAGAGCCTCAAGGATCACCGATTGCACCTTGTCCGGAGCCTCGCGATATAGGTCGTGACCCACTGGCCAGGAATGCACCTGCCAGTTTGGTTCCACCCTGGCGCGATCCAGGATTTGAACGAACGGGCTAGGCACCGCAGGGTCGTGAAACCACTTCTCACCGTGCACGAAAACCTTTTTGAACTCGGCAAACTTGGCCTCGTCAAAGTGCAGCGGTTGCAGCTTGGTCGCCAGTGGATGGGTGGTCATACGCGGCTCGTGGGCCAGGAAGGCCGGATTGACTCGAAGGTTTAGGCCGTCGGTGCAGGAAGCCAAAAAGCCAGGTTTGTCGTAGTCCGGAATCAGATCCCACTCGGCTTGGCCACTCCTTGGCGCCCACGCATCCAGATAGACCAGCGCCTTTACCTTGGCTTTGGTTCGGTCCGCTGCTCCGGTGACCACCATTCCGCCGTAACTCCAACCGACAATCACAACCTCGGTGAGTTGATTTTCATCAACAATCGAAAGCACATCGTTGATGTGGGTATCAAGGTTTACGGCCCGGTCGGATGGCCCCGTCGCATCAAGCCCGGAAAGCGTCGGCGCGAAGACCGAATGGCCCAGAGCACGCAGGTTTTCCGCCAACCCATCCCAGTACCAGCCACCGTGGTAGGTGCCCGCAATCAGTATTACGTTTGCCATGAGCAGAGCCTATGGCACGGAGGCTCTCAACAACAGCCCTCGAGGGCATTGGCCAGCGGGCAGGCGGGCTCGGCGCACCCCTTCAGCGGGTAGTCTTGAAGGGTTAGTTTTTACTCTCAGAACCGGAGAAACACGCGTCGTGAACGAATCGACTATTTATTACACTTTCACCGATGAAGCCCCTGCTCTTGCAACCGCTTCACTACTGCCGATTGTCCAGGCATTCGCTAAGGCTGCAAATGTAAATGTTGAGACTCGCGACATCTCGCTGGCCGGACGCATTTTGGCGGTATTTGCAGACCGCTTGAACGAAGACCAGGGCGTCGGCGATGCACTCACCGAGCTGGGAGAGCTAGCAAAGACCCCGCAGGCAAACATCATCAAGCTTCCAAACATCTCCGCTTCGATCCCGCAGTTGAAGGCAGCAATCGCCGAACTGCAGGCCCACGGATTCGATGTTCCTGACTACGCGGACGAACCAGCCACCGAGGCTGAGCGCGAGGCCCGCAGCCGCTACGACAAGGTAAAGGGAAGCGCAGTAAACCCTGTGCTTCGCGAGGGAAACAGCGACCGTCGCGCACCGCTCTCGGTGAAGGCATATGCCCGCAAGCACCCACACGTGAACAAGCCATTCGCTGCCGGTTCGAAGACTCGCGTCACCACCATGGGACATGACGACTTCTTCTCTAACGAGAAGTCTGTAGTGCTGGGCCAGGCCGACGTTTTGTCGATTCGTCACATTGCTGCCGACGGCACCGAGACCGAGCTGAAGAAGGGCCTCAAGGTTCTCGAGGGCGAAATCATCGACGCCACTTTCATGAACGTGGCCGCCCTGGACGAGTTCCTGGCTGCCACTCTGGAGCAAGCCAAGAGCGATGACCTGCTCTACTCGGTGCACCTGAAGGCCACCATGATGAAGGTCAGCGACCCGATTCTGTTCGGCCACGTAGTAAAGACTTTCTTTGCCGGCGTCTTTGAGAAGCACGGTGCGGCTCTTGCTTCTGCTGGCCTGAGCGCAAATGACGGCCTGGGCTCGATTCTGGCCGGCTTGGCCAGCGTTGCGAACGGCGAGCAGATTGCCGCGGAGTTCAACGCCGCCCTGGGGCAGGGTCCACGCCTCAGCTATGTAAACAGCGACCGCGGAATCACCAACCTGCACGTTCCTTCCGACGTAATCGTGGACGCTTCGATGCCTGCGCTGATTCGCAACGGTGGCAAGCTCTGGGGCGTCGACGGTGGCGAAGGCGACACCCTCGCGGTCATTCCTGACTCTTCCTACGCCGGCGTCTACCAAGCCACCATCGAAGACGTCGTTGAGAATGGTCCGCTGAACCCAGCGACCATCGGTTCGGTTCCAAACGTTGGCCTGATGGCACAGGCTGCCGAGGAATACGGCAGCCACGACAAGACCTTCGAGGTCAAGGCCGCCGGCCGCGTTGAGATTGTGAACGCCAAGGGCGAGGTGCTGCTTACCCACGAGGTTGGCCAGGGCGACATCTGGCGCGCAACCCAGACCAAGGATGTAGCCGTCCGCGACTGGGTAAAGCTTGCTGTGACCCGTGCCCGCGCCACCAACGTGCCTGCGATTTTCTGGTTGGACGAGACCCGCGCCCACGACGCAGAGCTAATCACTAAGGTGAAGCACTACCTCACCGAGCACGACACCACCGGCCTCACTATCGAGATCATGGCTCCGGCGGAGGCAACCAAGTTCTCGCTGAAGCGAATTCGTGAGGGCCTGGACACGATCTCGGTGACCGGTAACGTGCTGCGCGACTACCTGACCGACCTCTTCCCAATCCTGGAGGTTGGCACCAGCGCCAAGATGCTGTCGATCGTTCCGCTGCTAAACGGTGGTGGATTGTTCGAGACCGGTGCGGGTGGATCGGCACCGAAGCACGTGCAGCAGTTCTTGGAAGAGAACTACCTGCGCTGGGATTCGCTGGGAGAGTTCTTCGCTCTGGCAGCTTCGCTTGAGCACCTAGCCACCACCACCGGAAACGCCAAGGCCCAGGTTCTGGCAGACACGCTGGATCGCGCCACCGGAACCTTCCTCGAGAACGACCGCTCCCCCGGTCGCAAGATCGGCACCATCGACAACCGCGGTAGCCACTTCTACCTAGGCCTCTACTGGGCACAGGAACTCGCCGGCCAGGCCTCCGACACCGAACTCGCTGCCATCTTTGCGCCGTTGGCCAAGACCCTCACCGAGTCGGAAGCCAAGATTGTCGAAGAGCTAGTTGCGGTTCAGGGGCAGCCGGTTGAAATCGGCGGCTACTACCAGCCAAACATTGAGCTGGTGGAAAAGGCCCTGCGCCCATCGGCCACTCTGAACCAGGCTCTGGCCACACTGGGAAACTAGGGCTTCCGCCCCGGTTCCATAAAAACCAACAAACGTGAAAAACCCCGGTCCTGGAGGACCGGGGTTTTTCATCAGCAGTTATTGGCATCATGCCTGGGAGTCTTGGTTCGCTCCATAAACCTTCGGTAAAACGACCCTCACCATTCCTGGGCTCTGAGACTGGACCAGCTAGCCCTATGCTGGTGCTCACAGGCGTGCATGAGGGAGAGCAACTAGGTGATTGAAAAAACTAAGGCATTTGGGATCTTCCTTGCAGTTGTCCTGGCAATAAGCCCACTCAACGCAGCCGCGTCGGCGGCGACCACCGCAAAAGCCGGGGCAAAATGCCCAAAAGCCGGTGTAACTCAGGTTGTAAAGTCGAAAAAATATACCTGTGTAGTCAAAGGCAAGCTACTCGTCTGGAATAGCGGTACAGCAATCCCTGTGATGCAGATTCCGAGGACCCCATGTGACCAAGATGCGTCCTTGGCTGGGACTTGGGGTGACGTTCAGAAATATTTTTCCCAGGGTGGCATTTGCCTCGGTCCTTTGAAAGTTGAACAAACCGTGCTCACAGGAACGAAGCCAGCAAGCGCATTGACTTCGCCTTCAATGGATTTGAGAAAAACTGCCTGTACCGTGACGCCAGCCAACTCATCCGAAAACGGGTGGCCAGACAGTTATCAACTAGCTCACCAAAATTTTCCATCGCCTAACACTGTGATTCAGGTAGTTCCTATCAACACGACCGACTCTGCGTCTCCGGCTCGAAAGCCTGCGAGTGATTACTCAAGGTATTTTGACTTCGTCACTTCACTCGTCACCTACGACAGCGATAACGGATCTCGCTTTCAAATCAGAGTTCCGGACAAGTACTTTAAGCTCCCAAAAACACTCGAGGAATATGGGATCACGCACGACGGTGCGAGCAGCGATCAACAAGATAGGCGAAGGCTTTACGCCAAAGACGTTATCGACGTATCTGATGCCGAAATTGACTATTCAGATGTCGACATGGTCCTAGTTGTGGCGCCCCCTGGAACCCCTCTCAGCCTCTCTGTCACAGCGGGACTAAGTGGCCAAAAAGCAGACGGCAAGGTTCTTGTCATGCATCAGGCATCGCCCGCCACCCTGACCTATCCGGTGGCTGGTCACGGGCCATCAATTAGCCCGATGTGGTGGTTCCACGAACTGCTACACACCGGCATTGGGTTCGCCGACCACAACGGAAGTGGATATTGGCAGAACCAAAAGGATGGCGATCCAAACAAAATTGGAATGGGCCACTGGGGAATCATGTCCATGGCGCTGACTGATCTTTTAGCCTATGAAAAGTGGGTTCTTGGTTACATTTCGGACGAACAGGTCAGGTGTGTAAACACGGCCGAAGCCAGTGCAGTCTGGCTGAGCCCAGCTTCAATAAAGTCGAAGAACGTAAAGCTTGCGGTGGTGCCAATAAATGACCATCAATGGTTAGCGGTTGAGTCCCAAAGAGCCGGTGGAATCAACTACATGCTCGGACAGCAGAGCGAAGGTGTGCTGGTCTACCTCATTGACACTGCGACGGGCGACAGAGAAAGCTCTGTTCGCATGGTTCTAAAAGCTGGCTACAAAATCGGAAATAGTAGCTTCCTGCTAGGAGACGAACCGATGAAAAAAGGTGAATACACGTCATTCGGGAACCTGACCGTGAGCGTCATCGAGTCGGGCGCCTTTGGCGATGTAGTCAGGATTCAGCAGCAACGCTAGGCAGGCAACGATTCCTCGAACCAGGACAAAAGCCGGCGAAGGCTACTTTGACCAGATGGATTGTTTGGCTCATTAAGTTGGCCGTGTCGAGATCCGATTTCTGTCTTCACCTGAACCGACACACCTGCCGCAGCGAGTTGTTGGCCAAACTTTTCACCTGATGGTCGCAACATGTCATGCTCTGAGTTCAATATGAGCGTGCGCGGGAAACGCTTAAGGTCAGCCAGCCCAGCGAAAGCTTCTGGATTTTGAAGGTTTTCAGCCGAACCGGCATACATGAAGTGCATACCCGCGATCACCTGCTCGTCAAAGACAGCGCGTTCCGGAATCTCAGCCGAAGCGAGTCGCTGCTCCTCAGTGGGCTCGGGCAACTCTGGGTGTAGGACTGGATAAACCAAAGCAAGACTCGACGGCAGAGTTTCGTTGAGGTTATCGAGACGAACCACAAGAGATGCCGCGAACGCACCGCCAGCACTTGCACCACCGAGATGTATGGGGACAGAAAGCGCTTTAGCCTCAGCCAGGGCAAGTTTCCATGCGCTGTAAACGTCGTCATTCGGGGCGGGAAAGTGCAAATCGGAACTGACCTTGCGGTAGTCAACGGAATAAATTTCAAAGCCGCTTTGGCAGAGCGATCTGGCCACCCAGTCCGCTTCCGCCATATCCAGATCTCCAACCACAAAAGCACCGCCATGCACCCAAACGATTACGGCCTTGGGGCGAGCACTGCAGAAGTAGCGTCTCAGAATAATGCCGTCAGAAGGGTCGCCAATCGAGTATTCGGCGGTTCGAATGGCGGAGTCGGTTTCGATTGGGGTGCTTGCATTTGAGTCACTCGACCATTCGGCAAGCAGCATCTCTCGAACGGTTCTAAATCGGGCTAGACCGGATTCAAAATACTCAAGTGACTGGGTCATGAATCTGGTCAATCCTTCGTTCCGCGAGTGAATATTTCACGAGTGTCTGCGACAACAGCCCTATTTCCGTCGTCTACGGCGGGGCCACAATACAGATTCTAGGCGGAATCTAAAGAGAGACTCCCCGCGCACCACTGGTCGATTAAGAGTAAAAACCCCGGTCGTGGAGGACCGGGGTTTTCGTGGCTAGTGAGGGATTCGAACCCCCGAAGGCTGAGCCGGCTGATTTACAGTCAGATCCCTTTGGCCGCTTGGGTAACTAGCC
>JBEGRP010000046.1:0-7096 GCA_041180345.1 Actinomycetota bacterium
TGGCTCGCATGATGAGTCTGGACAATGTTTTCAGCCATGAAGAGTTCACCGAGTGGGCGGGGCGCACCGAGGGCCTGCCACTGCTCTGTGAGCTAAAAATCGATGGACTCGCCATCAACCTGCGTTATGTGCGCGGCGAATTGGTCTCTGCCGCCACTCGCGGCGATGGAGCCGTAGGCGAGGACGTAACTGCCAACGTTAAGACCATCAAGGGAATCCCTCATCGTTTGCTAGGAACCGGGCATCCCGAGGTGGTTGAGGTGCGTGGTGAGATCTTTTACGGTTTAGCCGACTTCGAGGCATTGAATGCCGGCTTGATTGCCCAGGGCAAGGCGCCGTTCGCCAACCCTCGAAATTCCGCCAGCGGTTCGCTCCGCCAGAAAGATGCTTCGGTTACCGCCAGTAGACCGTTGCGCATGCTGGTTCACGGTATCGGAGCGTGGGACGAAGCACCGGTGCAGAGTCAGAGCCAGATGTACCAGCTGCTGGCTGGCTGGGGGCTTCCAACCAGCGATAAGTACAGAGTCGTGGCCTCAGTTACCGAGGTTCTTGCCTACATCGATGAGTTCCAGGCCAAGCGCCACTCCTTAGAGCACGAAATCGACGGCGTAGTCGTCAAGGTTGATGACTTCAGTGCGCAGCGAGAGCTTGGGTCCACTAGTCGTGCCCCGCGCTGGGCCATTGCCTACAAGTACCCTCCTGAGCAGGTCAATACGAAACTTCTGGACATCCGGGTCGGCGTTGGGCGTACCGGTAGGGCGACTCCATACGCGGTAGTCGCCCCTGTCAAGGTTGCGGGATCCGTAGTTGAGTTCGCCACCCTTCACAATCAAGATGTTGTCAAGGCGAAGGGCGTCCTAATCGGGGATACCGTTGCACTGCGCAAGGCCGGCGATGTCATCCCAGAGATCCTTGGGCCAGTAATCGAACTGCGCGACGGTTCTGAACGTGCGTTTGTGATGCCGGAGTCTTGTCCAGACTGCGGTGCTGCTCTTGCCCCAGCCTCCGAGGGTGACGTTGACTTGCGATGCACTAACACCCGCAGTTGCCCGGCTCAGCTGAGGGAGAGAGTTGCCTACCTGGGCTCTCGGGGAGTGTTAGACATTGAGGCACTTGGATACGTTGCCGCCTGCGCGCTGACGCAGCCGCTCGAGCCTGCTCAACCCCCGCTCACGTCTGAAGCCGGGCTTTTCGACCTCACGCTGGAAGATTTGCTTCCAATCAAGTCGCTAGTGCTTGACCCCGACACCGGTCTTGCGAAGCTTAACGAAGATGGCAGTCCTAAGGTGGTCGAGTTCTTCCGTAAGAAGGACGGCAGTCCAGCCGAAGTCGCTCTCAAGTTGCTGAGAAACCTCGAAGAAGTGAAGTCGCGTCCGCTGTGGCGCTTCCTGACTGCGTTGTCGATTCGCCACGTAGGTCCTGTTGCGGCCAGAAATTTAGCTTCACACTTTGGCAGTCTGGAGCGCATATTTGCCGCGTCGGAAGATGAGTTGAGTCAAGTCGATGGCGTTGGCGGAGTCCTGGCAAAGAGCCTCAAAGACTGGATCAAGGTGGACTGGCACCAGGAGATTATCCAGCACTGGAGTGCAGCCGGAGTTCAGCTAGCTACCCCTGGGCATGAGGGACCGGGCACTACCGCAAACGAGGGCGGCAGGTTTGCTGGGTTATCTATCGTTGCAACCGGAAGCCTGAAGGACTACACCCGCGAACAGATCGAAGAAGCCATCATTTCCAACGGCGGCAAGGCGGCTTCGAGCGTCTCGAAAAAGACGGCTTTTGTAGTGGCTGGAGACAACGCGGGAAGCAAACTCGCGAAAGCCGAGGAACTCGGTATCGAAGTAATCGACGAAGCAGAATTCACCCGCCGGCTAAACGCCTAGGTAGGCCTAGAGACACTTAGTTTTTGAGGCAGTTTGGCTTGTCTTCGAGGGTAAACTGGTTGCATTCACCCAATCGACGGAAGCCTCATGTCTGAAATTACGCCTGATTTGGTTCGTCACCTGGCCGGCCTGGCCCGCATCGATGTCACCGACGCAGAGGTTGCTCAATTCACCGAGCAGCTCTCTTTGATCGTTGACTCGGTTGCCACTGTCAAGGCTGCTGTTCAGGGAGATGTTCCCGCCACCAGCCACCCGATTCCTATGGCCAATGTCTTCCGTGAAGATGTTGTTGAGCCATCGCTGACCCAGGCGGAGGCCCTGAGTGGCGCTCCAGACAGCGCCGATGGTCGCTTCCGTGTCCACGCCATTCTGGACGAGGAGTAAACCATGAGTGATCTAGTTTTCAAGCCAGCTCATGAGCTAGTTGACCTATTGAAGTCGGGTCAGGTTACCTCGGTAGAGCTGACCAAGGCCTTCCTCGACCGCATCGAGAAGTTCAATCCTGCAGTCAATGCCTACCTGCATGTATCCGCAGAGTCTGCCTTGGCTACTGCTGCTGAGGTAGACCGTCGCCGTGCCGCGGGGGAGCAGTTGCCAAACCTAGCTGGTCTCCCGATAGCGGTGAAGGACAACCTCACCACCACTGACGCACCAACCACCTCGGGGTCGAAGATTCTCGAAGGTTGGGTCCCGCAGTACGACGCCACCGTGGTCGCTAAGTTGCGGGCCGAACTGATGCCCATTCTGGGCAAGACCAACCTGGATGAATTCGCAATGGGTTCATCCACCGAGTACTCGGCATTCGGCCCTTCCCGCAACCCATGGGACCTGGACCGCATTCCTGGTGGTTCCGGCGGCGGTTCGTCTTCGGCAGTTGCCGCCTTCCTGGCTCCGATTGCGATTGGCTCGGACACCGGAGGCTCAATCCGATTCCCGGCTTCGGTAACCGGAACAGTGGGAATCAAGCCAACCTACGGTGCGGTCTCCCGTTACGGTCTGGTCGCGCTAGCTTCTTCGCTGGATCAGATCGGCCCAGTAAGCCGGAATGTTCTTGACGCGGCCTTGCTGCAAGATGTCATTGCCGGCCACGACAAGCACGACAGCACCTCGCTTCCACAGTCACTTGGCTCTATGACAGAGGCCACCAAGGTAAAGGACATCAAGGGTCTGCGCGTCGGTGTAATCAAGCAGCTCCAGGGCGAAGGCTTCCAGCCGGGAGTGATCGAGCGTTTCAACGAGAGCCTCGAGGCTCTGAAGTCCGCGGGCGCTGAAATTGTTGAGGTCGATTGCCCATCTTTCGAGTTCGCGATCGCCGCCTACTACCTTATTCTTCCTGCGGAAGCATCCAGCAACCTGGCCAAGTTCGACTCGGTGCGCTTCGGATTGCGCGTGACACCAGAGGGTAACCCAACCATTGAGCGTGTTATGGCTGCAACCCGTGAGGCCGGTTTCGGTCCGGAGGTCAAGCGTCGAATCATTCTGGGTACCTATGCCTTGTCTTCGGGTTACTACGACGCCTACTACGGCAGTGCTCAGAAGGTTCGCACCCTGATCCAGCGTGATTTCGCAAAGGCCTTCGAGGTTGCTGACGTGCTGGTTTCGCCTACCGCTCCGACCACCGCATTCAAGATCGGTGAGAAGAACGAGGATCCACTGGCGATGTACCTAAACGACGTGGCTACCATTCCAGCCAACCTGGCCGGCATCCCGGGCATTTCGCTCCCAATTGGAACCGCCACCGAGGACGGACTGCCGGTAGGTATCCAGTTCCTGGCCCCTGCCACTGAGGACAAGCGCCTGTACCACGTTGGAGCAGCACTCGAGGCACTACTGGAAGCCAAGTGGGGTAAGACCATGATGGATTTCGCTCCCGAACTGTCGACTCTGGTATCGGAGGTCAAATAATGGCTAAAGCAGAACTAATGGACTACGCCAAGGCGTTAGAGCAGTTTGAGGTCGTAATCGGACTCGAGGTCCACGTAGAGCTGAACACCAACACCAAGATGTTCTGTGGTTGTGCCAACGTCTTTGGTAACGAGCCAAACACCAATGTGTGCCCGATTTGCATTGGTCTGCCAGGCTCATTGCCAGCGGTAAACAAGCGTGCCGTCGAGAGCGCAATCAGCATCGGACTGGCGCTTGGTTGCGACATTGCACCGACCGGTCGATTTGCTCGCAAGAACTACTTCTACCCAGACCTCGCGAAGAACTTCCAGACCTCTCAGTACGATGAGCCAATCGCATTCGAGGGTTCCATCGACATCGAGGTTCCTAGCGGCAACAGTTACACGGTTGCCATTGAGCGTGCCCACATGGAGGAAGACGCCGGAAAGCTAACCCACGTTGGTGGCGCAACCGGTCGCATCCAGGGTGCGGAGTATTCGCTGGTCGACTACAACCGTGCCGGTGTTCCACTGATTGAGATTGTCACCAAACCGGTCTACGGCGCTGGTGCGGAGGCTCCAGAACTCGCAGCTGCATACGTTCGAACCATTCGTGAAATCGTAAAGGCTCTCAACGTCTCCGATGCTCGCATGGAGCGCGGTAACGTCCGCTGTGACGCGAACGTTTCGCTGCGTCTCCACGGTGCCGAAAAGCTCGGCACTCGCACCGAAACCAAGAACGTCAACTCGCTTCGCTCCATCGAGCGCGCTGTGCGCTACGAGATTCAGCGTCAGGCAGCGATTCTTGCCAAGGGTGGCACCATCACCCAGGAGACTCGCCACTGGCACGAAGACAAGGGCACCACTTCGGCTGGTCGTCCAAAGAGCGATGCTGATGATTACCGTTACTTCCCAGAGCCGGATCTAGTTCCGGTTCAGCCATCCAAGGAGCTCATCGAGTCACTCCGGGCCGCTCTCCCAGAAAAGCCTGCCGAGCGCCGCAAGCGCCTTCAAGCTGACTGGGGATTTGCCGACCTCGAGTTCCGTGACGTCGTCAACGCAGGCTTGCTCGACCAGATTGAAGAGTCGGTTGCAGCTGGCGCTAGCGCTCAAGCCGCCCGTAAATGGTGGACCGGTGAGATTGCCCGTCTGGCCAACGCCGAGGACAAGGACATCTCAGAGCTAGCTATTACTGCCAAGGATGTAGCCGAACTAGCTGGCCTGGTCGATGCAGGAAAAATCAACGACCGACTGGCGCGTGAGGTGCTTACCTATGTGCTGGCTGGGGAAGGTTCTCCTGCTGCGATTGTTGCCGCCCGCGGTCTAGAAGTTGTGTCCGATGATGGTGCGCTTATCGCGGCAATCGATGCAGCACTCGCTTCGCAGCCAGATGTTCTCGATGCCATCCGTGAGGGCCGTATGCAGGCTGCCGGCGCGGTCATCGGTGCTGTGATGAAGGCCATGAAGGGATCTGCTGATGCTGCGCGCGTTCGTGAACTGCTAATCCAGAAGGCTAACGCTTAGATTCAGCCAATAAAAAAGACCCGACCGCTTTTCGAGCAGTCGGGTCTTTTTTATTGGTCTAGTGCCAGATGATCTCTGGATTTAGGTCTGCCGCAAACTTCAGCAGGTGCTTCTGGAGGACGTTTTCCATACGACCGCGCATCTCATCGTCGTTTCCCTGAGCGGTGAGCGTGAGCTCACTCTCCCCGGTGGCGATAGCCTCGCCGTAGGCGCCATCGATGGTGAAACTCCAGCCGTTCTCAATCTCTGCGACGGCTATCTTGTGGCCTAGGTGGCTTCCCAACTGTTTTGCCCATCGCGCTGGTCGCTCGATATTCACTACTGCTTTACTCATGGCTCGAGTCTAGGCAGGGCTTGCTCCATTGACCAATAACGAATGGCTATAGGTGGAAGTAGGTCCGCAAAATGACGAAAGGCACCTTCGTTAGAAAGTGCCTTTATCGCCGGGTGAGTAACGGGACTTGAACCCGCGACCCCCTGGACCACAACCAGGTGCTCTACCAGCTGAGCTATACCCACCATGTGGTTGCGCTAGGCGCAACAACCGAACAAGTCTAACAGGTTTGGGTGAGTCGGGCTAGTTGCCGGCAGCCTTGGCTGCTGCTGCTGCGGCCTCGTCGGAGGTTGGCCCGGGTTCTGGAACGAACACTGCCTCACGGTAGTACTTGAGTTCCACAATGCTCTCCAAGATATCTGCCAAAGCGCGGTGATTGCCGCTCTTTTTGGGCATCTGGAAGTAGACCCGTGGGTACCAGCGGCGACTCAGTTCCTTGATGGATGAGACATCGATATTTCGATAGTGCAGGTGCTGGTCGAGTGCAGGCATGTATCGGTTAAGGAACATGCGGTCGGTGCCGATTGTATTTCCGGCCAGGGGAGCGTCCTTCGCATCCGGAACAAAACGCTTCACGTATACCAGAATGATTTCTTCGGCTTCGGCTAGCTCCAGCCCCTGATCAAATTCCTCGATCAGGCCGCTGGCGGTGTGCATGTCTCTTACGAAGTCATTCATGTTTGCCAGCGAGTCCGGGCGAGGCTTGATGACCAGGTCAATGCCTTCATCCAAAATCTCCAGCTGGTCATTGGTGACCACAACTGCAACCTCAACCAGGCAGTCCTTTTCGACGTCCAGTCCGGTCATTTCGCAGTCAATCCAGACCAAGTTAGAGCTAATGTCAATCACACCTAAAAACTAGTAAACGCTTGGGACAATTTTAGGCTGGCTTGGCCTTGCGGGCGGCTCGTTTGGCGCCTTTGGCTCCACTTGCCTTAGCTGCCTTACGCGAAGCCTTGCGCTCCTTCCTGGAGGCAGACAGCCAGTAAAGCACTGGCACAATCACGAGAGTCAAGACGGTTGACGAGAACAAGCCACCGATGACCACAACTGCCAATGGCTTCGAGATGAACCCGCCGCTGCCGGTTACTCCAAGTGCCATCGGGGTCAAGGCAAAGATAGTCGCGAGTGCTGTCATCAGAATCGGACGCAGGCGTTGACGGGCGCCATTCATGATCGACTCTCGCAGGTCCATGCCCTGCTCGTGGTACTGGTTGATCAGGTCGATGAGGACAATCGCGTTGGTAACCACGATGCCTACCAGTAGCAGCATTCCAATCAGCGCTGGCACTCCAAGGGCAGTGTCCGAAACCAGCAATGCGACTAGCGCACCGGTCGCAGCGAATGGAATCGAGGTGAGCAGCAGCACTGGCTGGAGCAAGCTGCGGAAGGTCGCAACCATTACCAGATAGACGATCGCGATTGCGGCGAGAAGTGCCATACCCAACTGTCCGAAGGAATCAGCTTGGTCCTTG
>JBEGRP010000047.1:0-7093 GCA_041180345.1 Actinomycetota bacterium
GGATTGGCGGCGTTTGCCGCGAAACAGCGGACGGCCTCGAAATCGATCCGAGCGATAACCTGCACGGGGCGCTCTGGCACAGCTACGAAGACCACCGGATGGCTACCGCTGGCGCCATAATCGGCCTGCGCCTCCCCGGTATCGAGGTAGAAGACATCGGCACCACCAGCAAGACGATGCCTAACTTCGCCGAGATGTGGCTGAACATGGTGGGGGCTCAGTAGTTGAGTTGGCTCTACGAACCCACGGACGGTGCTCACGACCTCGATGAGACCGACGTTAGGGTTCGCCCCAACCCCAAGGGCAACAAGCCGCGCACCAAGATTCGCCCGCAGCACGAAAGTGCCCCGCTGGGAATGGTCCTTGGCGTAGACCTAGGGCGCTATCGCATCCTTCTCACCGAGGAAGCCCGGATGGTGGATGCGACTCTGGCCAAGGAACTCCGGAAACAAGGCCCCGTTGTAGGTGACCGAGTCGCCCTTGCCGGAGACATCAGCGAGACCGTGGGAGCCTTGGCTCGCATCGTCCGCATCGAGCCCCGAACCACACTGCTTCGTCGCAGCGCCGACGACACGGATCAGGTCGAGCGAGTTATCGTTGCTAACGCTCAGCAGATGATGATCGTGGTTGCTATTGCCAACCCCGAGCCCCGAACTCGACTCATCGACCGCTATGTGGCGGCGGCCTTTGACGCTGGCCTAAAACCTATTCTGTGCATCACCAAGACCGACCTAGCCAATCCCGATGCGTTCATTTCGCACTTCGCCGGGCTGGATATCCCAGTGATTCTGAATCGCTCGGATGCGCCGAGCCTGCCAGCGATGCATGCCTTGCTCGATGGAAAAACAACTGTCGTGGTTGGTCACTCGGGGGTGGGTAAGAGCACTCTCGTTAACGCTCTGGTTCCTGGAGCGATGCTGGCAACGGGGCATGTTAACGCAGTCACCGGACGCGGTCGCCACACTTCCACGGCAGTGCGGGCAATTGCGTTGGATGGTGGGCTGGGCGCCACCGGATGGATCATTGACACCCCGGGCGTGCGTTCCTTCGGCCTTGGTCACGTCAACTTCGAAAACATGATCAAGAGTTTCGAGGACCTTTACCGAGTCATCGAGAAATGTCCACGAGGCTGCACCCACCAGGCTGATGCACCAGATTGCGAACTTGACGCGGCTGTTGCAGACCAGTCCCTGGGGCAACACGGCGCTGCACGTGTCGATTCGCTGCGAAGACTCATGGGCTCACTGCAGGACAAATCCGATTACTAGCGGCAATCGCCCAGCCCGCTGCGACTAAATTTGAACCATGAACGATTTCACGGCAGATCTTGCCCTGGCACAGGTGCTTGCCGATGCGGCCGACGAAATTTCATTGGCTCGATTCCGTGCGCTGGATCTGACCGTTGAGACCAAACCAGACCGCTCGCCCGTCACCGACGCCGATCGCGCTGTGGAGCAGGCGCTGAAAGCCATTCTGGCAAGCCAACGCCCTGCCGACGGGATCATCGGTGAGGAGTTTGGCACCAGCGGTAACGCTGACCGAAAGTGGATCATCGATCCGATTGACGGTACCGCAAACTACCTCCGTGGCGTTCCGGTTTGGGCAACCCTTATTGCACTCTCGATAGGCCAGAGGCCGGTTCTAAGCGTGGTGTCGGCGCCAGCCCTGGGTCGCCGCTGGTGGGCAGCACCTGGCGTTGGTGCATTCACTCGCGATGTAGACGGTTCGGTCCGGGCAATCACCGTCAGCGGCATCAGTGAACTCGAGAATGCCTCGCTCAGTTACAACAACTTGCAACTCTGGGACAGCTACGGTTACCTGGACCAGCTGATGGCGATGAGCCGCCAGGTTTGGCGCACCAGAGCATACGGTGACTTCTTGTCCTACATGTATCTGGCCGAAGGGTCCGTTGACATCGTGGCCGAGCACGACCTCAAAATCTACGACATCGCAGCCCTGGTTCCAGTGGTAGAGCAGGCTGGTGGCCAGTTTGGTGCCATTGATGGCCCGCTCACCGAGGAAACAACCTCGGTGCTGGCGACTAATTGGAAGCTCCAGAGCGCCAGCCAGAAAGTTTTCGCCAAGCACGACTAGTTCTGCGGGAAACCTAGGTTGATTCCGCCATGGCTTGGATCTAACCAACGGCTGGTTATGGCCTTGCCGCGGGTGAAGAAATGCACCCCTTCATCACCGTGCGCCTTGGTGTCACCGAAGAGGGAGTTCTTCCAACCGCCGAAGGAGTAGAAAGCGACTGGCACTGGTATCGGAACGTTGATGCCGATCATTCCCACTTGAATCTCATTCTGGAATCGGCGTGCGGCACCACCGTCATTGGTGAAAATTGCAGTTCCGTTGCCAAAGGCACCGCTGTTGATAAGTTCAACGCCGGCCTCGTAACTGGGGACTCGAACCACAGAGAGTACCGGTCCAAATATTTCTTCGGTGTAGACCCGGCTGGTTATTGGAACCCGATCCAAAAGGGTTGGACCCAGCCAAAAACCGGCTTCATCACCGTCATACTGAGCGGTGCGACCATCCACAACTACTGTTGCACCATCGGCCGCGGCAAGGTCGATGTAACTGGAAACTCGATCGCGGTGTTCGCTGGTCACCAGAGGCCCCATGTCACATCCTCGGCGCCCATCGCCAATCCGCAGTTCCGCCATCCGTGCCGCGATTCTTGGAATCAGCAAATCGGCAACTGGTTCAACAGCGACCAGCACCGAGATCGCCATGCAGCGCTCACCGGCAGAACCGAATCCTGCGTTGATCGCAGAATCAGCCACAAGGTCTAAGTCGGCATCAGGCAATACCAGCATGTGGTTTTTAGCCCCACCGAGAGCTTGAACTCGTTTCCCGCCCTTGGAACCAGTTTCGTAAACATACTTTGCTACCGGGGTCGACCCAACGAACGAAATAGCTTCAACATCGGGGTGCTCCAACAAGCCATCCACAGCGACTTTGTCCCCTTGGAGCACATTGAATACGCCGTCCGGGAGGCCGGCTTCCTTTAGAAGGTCAGCAAGCCAAAGCGCGGCTGAGGGGTCTTTCTCCGAAGGCTTTAGGACCACTGTGTTCCCCGCCGCGATTGCAATTGGGAAGAACCACATTGGCACCATCGCAGGGAAGTTGAATGGACTTATGATTCCAACCACACCTAGGGGCTGCCGCAGGCTGTAAACATCCACACCGGTGGAGACATTTTCGCTGTAGTGACCCCGGAGTAGATTCGGCATACCCGCAGCAAATTCAACCACCTCCTGGCCCCGCGTAATCTCACCCAAGGCATCCGACAGGACCTTGCCATGCTCGCTGGTGATTATCTCGGCCAGTTCCGCCTTGCGGGAGTTCAAAAGCTCTCTGAAGCTAAACATCACCTGCTGGCGTTTAGTTAGTGAAGTATCACGCCACCCCGGAAACGCAGCCTTCGCACTGGCTACCGCGGCTTCAACATCAACAGGAGCTGCCAAACAAACTGATTTGGTTTGCTGCCCTAGAGCAGGGTCAAATACTGGGGCCGTGCGCGCACTGGCACCGGCCGTCTGAATTCCTGAAATCCAGTGTTTGACCAATGGCATCGCGGACATTTCTAACCCCAGCGCTCCGCGTTGTAATCAGACTGAATGCGACGGATGGTTCCACTGGCGCTGCGCAGAATGATGCTGTCTGTGCGAATGATCGGACCCTTGCGACGGACACCCTGGACTAGGCCGCCGTCGGTTACGCCAGTCGCAACAAACAGAGTGTTGTTGCTCTGCACCAGCTCGTCTGCTTCGTAAACGTGGTTCATCTTCAAACCCGCAGCCAGACCCTTGGCTTCTTCGACTTCATCCTTAGGGGCTAAGACACCCTGAATGAAGCCACCAAGAGCCTTGATTGCACAGGTGGTTACAATGCCCTCCGGGCTGCCACCAACGCCGACGCACATGTCAATACGGTTGCCATAAAGCGAAGACTGGATTCCGCCCGCAACGTCGCCGTCGAGCAACAGGCGCGTTCCGGCACCGGCAGCGCGAATCTCTTCAACTAACTGGGCGTGGCGAGGGCGATCCAACACCGCAATGACCATTTCGCCGACTTCCTTGCCCTTGGCTTTGGCAAGCAGTCGGATATTTTCGGCGATTGGCAGGCGAATGTCCAAAAGGCCTACGGCTTCAGGACCGGCAACCAACTTGTTCATGTAAAAGACGCTCGAGGCATCCAGCATTGAGCCACGGTCCGCCATGGCAATCACGCTCAGAGCGTTCTGGCGCCCGGCAGCGGTGAGGCTGGTTCCGTCGATTGGGTCAACTGCGATGTCGCAGAGCGGACCTTCGCCGTTTCCGACCTGCTCGCCATTAAAAAGCATCGG
This sequence comes from Actinomycetota bacterium, assembly GCA_041180345.1. Lineage (GTDB taxonomy): Bacteria > Actinomycetota > Actinomycetes > Actinomycetales > Microbacteriaceae > Rhodoluna. The sequence goes on from JBEGRP010000047.1 coordinate 4,352, forward strand.
TGCGTCATCTTTTTCGCCCTCACCAATCACAATGACGCCCTGCATGTTCACGGTGGCGAGGAAAGCTCGCATGGCATCGACGGCGGCACCGTCGGCGACGTTTTTGTCGCCTTTGCCGATGTAGTGGCGGGCACTAATAGCGGCCGCTTCTGTAGCGCGCACCAACTCCATTCCTAAGTTTCGGTCCGGACGAAGACTCTTCACGAAATCTTGGTGGTTCATGGTACTGCTCTCTTGTGACAAAAGCGGGCATCGTCGCCCGCTACCTACAACCTTAGTGCCAGTAAGGCATGCGACCCGATGAGGTTGCCAAAGGTCATCCTTTGTAAGGGTTAGTGTCAGTTTGACACTAAGTGTTAGACTCAGTTAGAGTCATAAATACTCTTAGCCCACCGATTCGAGCAGTGAGGAAACCGTGCAGCCCACCCTGGCCATAAGCACCGTGATCTTTGCGCTGCGCGCGGATGCAAGCGGTAAGAAGTCTTTGATGCTGCCTTTGGTGAAGCGAATCCGCGAGCCGTATCTCGGCAAATGGGCCCTCCCCGGAGGACCGATTGTGGGTAACGAGTCACTGGAAGACGCTGCGGCCCGAAACTTGCGAGAAACCACCGGCCTGGAATCGCGCTACCTGGAGCAGCTATACAGCTTTGGCAATCCAGACCGCTCGGCAACTGAAGTTGGAGCCGAACGCGTAATCTCAATCGTCTATTGGGCGCTCGTAGGCTCAGACGAGGCCGACCGGGCAATCGAGAGCGAAAACGTGCACTGGTTCGCAGCCGACTGCCTGCCCGAACTAGCCTTCGATCACAACCTCATTGTTGAGTACGCCCTGTGGCGCCTAAGAGCCAAGGTCAACTACTCCCGGGTGGCGCACGGGTTCTTGGGTGAAGAGTTCACCATGGCGGAACTCCGCGAGGTTTACGAAATTGTCCTAGGCAAGGCTCTGGACAAAGGAAACTTCCGCCGCAGCGTTGAAGCCAGCGGTGCAATCCTAGCCACCGGAAAAGTCCAAGCCGGCGGAAGCCACCGACCTCCGGCCCTGTACACCTATGACAAATCCCGCAGTCTGGCCGATCGCGGTCCCCTGAACAAGTCTTCCAACTAGAAAGAGCAAGCAGCAGATGAGCACCACCGCATCCGTAAATGAACGAATTCAACTCGCCGTCAAGGGCGTAGAGGGTTCGACCTGCAGCACCAGTCTGGCCAAGGGACCATGGGAATTTGACCGCGGCATTGCCGAATACGGCCCAGGCGCGTCCAGCGAGGACCACATCCCGGTCGGGGCACCGGTGCAGGCTCAGATTCCAGCCGAGTACCGCACTGCAAGCGAGCCCGAGCTGCATGAGCGCATCCGCGCCGCCAAGGCCACCCTCGGTGACCAGGTCGTTGTGTTGGGGCACTTCTATCAGCGTGATGAAATCGTTCAGCATGCCGACTATCTAGGCGATAGCTATCAGCTGGCAGTGGCAGCAACCAAACACCCCGAAGCCAAGGCAATCGTCTTCTGTGGCGTGCACTTCATGGCGGAAACTGCCGATGTCCTGAGCAGCGATGACCAGAAGGTCATTCTGCCGAATCTGGCAGCGGGCTGCTCGATGGCAGACATGGCCGACACCGCCAGCGTCGAAGACTGCTGGGCCCAGCTGACCGAGATTTACGGGACCGAGCCAAACGCAGCAGGCAAGGTACCGGTAATCCCTGTCACCTACATGAACTCCTCGGCGGCGCTAAAGGATTTCTGCGGCCGCAATGGTGGAATCGTCTGCACCAGCAGCAACGCCCAAACCGTTCTGGAGTGGGCATTCGAGCGTGCCGAACGAGTGCTCTTCTTCCCAGATCAGCACCTGGGTCGCAACACCGCTTTGGCGATGGGTGTCTCCCTCGATCAAATGCCACTCTGGTGGGGTCGAAAGGCACTCGGTGGCAACGATGAACAACAGTTGAAAGACGCCAAAGTCATTCTCTGGAATGGGTTCTGCAGCGTGCACAAGCGATTCACCGTGGGTCAGATTGAAAAGGCCCGCCAGGACTTCCCCGGTGTTCGAGTCATTGTTCACCCCGAATGTCCGATGGACGTGGTTCAAGCCGCCGACGAGTATGGCTCGACCGACTACATTCGCCGCGCCGTGGATGGCGCCACCGAGCCATCGGTTTTCGCAATTGGCACCGAGATCAACATGGTGCAGCGTCTAGCGGCACAGTATCCGCAACACACAATCTTCTGCCTCGACCCCGTGATCTGCCCATGCAGCACCATGTACCGAATCCACCCTGCCTACCTGGCGTGGGTGCTTGAAGAACTGGTCAAGGGCAACGTCGTGAACCAGATTGTCGTAGACAACTCGGTGCAGGCGGGCGCCAAGTTGGCCCTAGAACGCATGCTGGCAGCAAAGCCACAGTAAGGGCAATAACGTGAAGGTAATCGTCGTAGGAAGCGGAGTAGCTGGCCTCTTGGCCGCAGTTAAGGCCGCCGCCAAGCACGAGGTTACCCTCATCACCAAGGATGTGCTGGGTGAGTCCAACACACACTACGCGCAGGGTGGCATAGCGGCCGTGACCGCTACCGATGACTCGGTGGCAGAGCACGTCCAAGACACCATGTACGCGGGCGCGGGGCTCTGCTGGCAGCCGGCGGTGGAGACTCTCTGCAAGCAGGGTCCAGAAAGCATGAACGAGCTGATTCGATTCGGCGTGGAGTTTGACCGTGCCGAGGCCGGCGACAAGACTGCATTCGCCCTCGGC
>JBEGRP010000048.1:0-7090 GCA_041180345.1 Actinomycetota bacterium
GCCAACCCCATGAGTCCAAGCTCCAGACCCACCAGCTTCCAGAAACCGTTGGCGAGACCGGTCTTCGGTAGCAGCCGACGGCGGTAGAAGGCGCCCATGAAGCCGACCACGACGAGAATCACGCTCTTGGCCAGGACCAGCTGGCCGTAGGGTGTGGCAAGCTCCGCCACCGAGCTCAGGCGGACAGTTGCCGAGCCAATTCCCGAAACAGCTACGACGATGTAGGCGAACAGAGCCAAGCTACTGTAGCGACGAGCCACTGTGAGGTTGGACTGTTGGTCCTGGGACCGAATGGCGACGGCGGCAACCAGCCCACCGACCCACACCGAGACGGCCACCAGGTGCAGACCCAGAGAGTTGACCGCCATCGAGTGGCCCTGGGTGCCCGCGGCGTGCCCGCTGATGGCCAGCGGAACCAGTCCGATAAAGGCAATGGCCGCCACAAAGAGCGTTGGAATGATGCGAGTGACAGCGAAACTCAGCACTGCCACTACTGCCGCTGCCAAGACATTGAGAGCTAGATTCTGGCCAAGGTTGATTCCGGTCACAAAGAGCCAGAGGCCATCGCCGAAGGACCGGGCTGCAGATATGCCGGTGCCGGTCACCGAGAGATAGGTCATCACGGTGGTAACCGAGCCAGCCACCGCCCACACTGAGGCGCTGATGCCGGCCAGGTTAAGCAGCCGGCGGAGTTGCCAGGAGCCGTTCTCGGTGGCGAATACGGCCAGGGCCAATGCGCCGATTGCAACTGCGGTGGCGAGGTCAGTGATGCCGCGGACCACAGGCAGGCCCCATCGGACCACCGGGCCAGGATCTGCCAGCGCCATTGGAGCCGCCGAGCCGGCGAACGCTAGGCCGGCAATTGTGCCCAAGACCAGCAGCAACTTCACGATTGCGGCGGCAATTACCGCCTGTCGAGGGCTGCGAGCTGGGGGATTTTGAGGCACCCATTAAGCCTAGTTAAACAAAAGTGCGGTGCCCGAAGGCACCGCACTCCTGTTAGTTCTTTTGAGACTACTTAACAGCAGCCTTCAGCTTGCTACCAGCCGAAACCTTTACGGTTGCAGCAGCAGGAATCTGGATGGTTGCACCGGTCTGTGGGTTGCGGCCGGTACGTGCAGCGCGGTGACCCTTCTCAACCGACAGCCAGCCTGGGATGCTGACCTTTCCACCCTTGGCAACTTCGCCAGCGATGGTCTCGAACAGTGCGTCAACAACGCGGTTGACTGCTGCCTGCGACTCGCCGGTGTGCTTTGCAACGGCCTCTACGAGCTCACTCTTGTTAAGCGACATATTTGGTCCTCCTGAACCTACGTGATTGACGGTATGTCACAACGAAAATAACACCGGTGTAACTCTAAAACACCATTTGTGTAGGCGTGTTGCGGGTAAATTGGCCCAATTTCCTTGATTTGACGCGGTTTTTAGACTTTTTGGGCCATTTTTACTAGAAACCGAGACCCGCGTCATTCCGCGGTTTTTGCAAAATCAACCGATCCGAAAATGCCGGACTCGACCTTAAAGCAAAACCGCCGGCCCCTAGGGGACCAGCGGTTTTGGGAAGTTCTTGATTACCAAGAAGACTTAGTAATTCCTGGCAGCTCGCCGCGGTGAGCCATGTCGCGGAAGCGAACACGGGAAACACCGAACTTGCTCAGGACACCGCGTGGGCGGCCGTCGATTGCGTCGCGTCCGCGAACGCGAACTGGCGATGCGTCCTTAGGAAGCTTCTGCAGGCCCAGACGTGCAGCGTCGCGCTCGGCGTCGGTGCTGTTTGGGTCAATCAGTGCCTTCTTCAGGGCAATGCGCTTCTCGTTGTAACGCTCTACAACAATCTTGCGCTGCTCGTTACGAGCAATCTTGCTCTTCTTAGCCATTCTTAGCGCTCCTCGCGGAATTCAACGTGCTGACGTACAACTGGGTCGTACTTCTTCAGCACCAGACGGTCTGGGTCGTTGCGACGGTTCTTCTTGGTCACGTAGGTGAAACCAGTACCGGCGGTCGACTTCAGCTTGATGATTGGACGGATGTCCTTGTCCTTCTTGGCCACTTGCGTGCTCCTTAGATCTTCTCGCCGCGGGCAAGGATCTCGGCAACAACGGCCTCGATGCCACGTGCGTCAATGACCTTGATGCCGCGGGCGCTCAGGGTCAGGGTTACGTTGCGCTTCAGCGAAGGCACAAAGTAGGTCTTCTTCTGGATGTTTGGGTCGAAGCGACGCTTGGTCTTGTTCTGAGCGTGCGAAACGTTGTGACCAAACTGTGGTCCAGTCTGAGTAACCTGGCAATTGGCTGCCATTTCGTCTCCTTTTAGGGGGCAAGCCCCGAAACCCAAACGGCAGATAGCCGTCGGAATGAAGCTTGAAGAGTGTGGTTGCATTTGAGCAACTTCTCAAGTTTAGGCGAGGTTAGAAGTCTTAAGCAAGTCTTGGCACCAAAGAAATCGGCTTTTTTGGGTGTGTCAGGCCAGTCAATCCGCGCATTTGGCGCAAATTCCAAATAATTCGATGGTGTGGTTTGCCGGCTTGAATCCATGCTGGTTGGCCACCGAGTTGGCCCAGGACTCGATCTCGGTGGCCGCAATCTCAACCGCGACACCGCACTCGGTGCAAATCAGGTGGTGATGGTGGTTGGCACCGCAGGCGCGGAACAGGGTCTCGCCCGAGGTTGCCTGCAGACTATCGGCGTCCCCCTGCTGCGCCAGATCGGCAAGGGCGCGGTATACGGTGGCCAAACCGATGGTGCTGCCGTGGTTGCGTAGCACCAGGTGCAGGTCCTGAGCGCTAACAAAACCGGTGGCCTCGCCCAATGCGTGCTTGACCGCCTCTTTCTGCCAGGTGTTGCGTTTCATCAGCGAGACCTCAGCTTCTCGATTGCGCGGCAGGCCAGGTAAATCAGGAACGAGATGCTGGTCACGTAGGGGCTGATCGGCAATCCGGCGCCGACCGCGAACAGGATTCCGCCCAGCACAGCTACCAGCGCGAATATCACCGAGAAGACTGCCACGAGTGCCGGGATTTTTGTGATTCGAAGCGCGGCGGCGGCCGGGGTTACCAGCAGGCTAAGCACCAGCAGGGCACCCACCACCTGAACGCTGGCCGCAACGGCCAGGCCCAGCAGCAGCATGAACACCACCGAGAGCAGGCGAGTTGGTACTCCGCGTGCGGTAGCCACCTCGGGGTCAAGGCTGGCGAAAGTCAGCGGGCGCCAGATCAGAGCCAGCACAGCCAGGATGAAAATGCTGATCCCGGTCAGCCACACCAGCTGGGGGTTGTCGACCGCGACGATTTGACCGGTCAGCAGGCCGAACTTGTTTAGACCCTGCCCCTGGTAGAGCGAGATGGCCAGGATTCCCAAACCCAAGCCGGCCGGCATCAAAACTGCGACGATCGAGTTGCGCTCCCGGGCCTTGGCACCGAGGATTCCGATTAGTGCGGCGGCCAGCAGCGAACCCGCGATGGAACCGGCAACCACATCAACCCCGGCCAACAGTGCCAGAGCGGCACCCGCGAAGGAGAGCTCGCTGATTCCGTGAACCGCGAAGGACATGTCGCGGGTATTTACGAAGACACCGATGAGGCCACCGACGATCGCCAGCAGAGCGCCGGCTATTAGCGAGTTGGTGATCAGCGGCAAAAGGTCCGAGTAATCCGCAAAGTTGAAGATCATGCAGCTACACCCACTCTTCGTCCGGGTGGTGCTCGTGGTCGCTAAGGCCCACCACGACGATACGTCCCTGGTTACGAACCACGTCGACCTGGGTACCGTAGAGCTCGCTCAGCACCTCGCTGCGCAGCACCTCATCCGGGGTGCCGATTCGGAAGCGCCCATTCGCCAGGTAGAGAACTCGGTCCACCATTCCCAGAATCGGGTTCACGTCGTGGGTCACAAACAGCACCGCGGCTTCGTGCTCACGACGTTCCTCGTCTATCAGGTTTGCCACCGCTTGCTGCTGGTGCAGGTCCAGGGCGCTCAGTGGCTCGTCGGCAAGAATCAGGTCGGGACTTCCGATAACGGCCTGGCCCACGCGGAAGCGTTGCAGTTGGCCGCCACTCAGGTTGCCGATTGGTTGGTCCGCCAGGTCGTGCCCGTCGATGCAGTCCAGAACGTGGTTGACTCGCTCGGTGACCTTGCGGGAAGGCAGTGGGAGTCCCCAGCGGTGGCCATCGAAGCCCAGGCGTAGGAGATCGCGAGCCCGCATCGGGGTGTTCGAGTCGGTGCTGCGGTGCTGCGGGATGTAGCCGATGTCGCTGCTGCCGCGTTGGACCGGCTTGCCGTTGATGGTGATGGTTCCGGCTGAAAGCTGCTCCTGCCCCAGGATTGCTCGCAGCAGCGAGGTCTTACCGGAGCCGTTGGACCCGATGACCGCGATGAACTCGTGCGGGTGCACCGAGAGCTGAAGGTCTCGCCAAAGCACCTTGTCACCGAAGGCCAGGGTGGCATCGGTGATCTCTAGGACCGGGGGTCCGGAGAGGTCAATGGCGCGCGTATTGGGTCCAGTCACTATTTGACCGCCTTCTTTATCGCATTCAGGTTTGACTTCATCCAAGAGAGGTAGTGCTGCCCGGTTGGCAGCAGTTCACTAAGGCGAAGTACCGGAACACCGGACGCCTTGGCCCAGGAGATCAACTGAGCGGTCTGGCGACCCTCGGTCTGCTGGTTCAGAATCAAGGCGCTGACTTTGCCAGATTCCAGCGACAGCTGCAGTTGGTGCATCACCTTGGGCGAGGCATCCTGTTCCTCCTCAACGGCATTCAGGAATTCGCGTGGAGTCAGGTTGGTAATGCCCAGGTGGGTCAGCAGGTTCGCGGCAAAGCCCTCGGTGAGCAGCACCGATTTGCCGGCGGTGGCGGTTTTGGTCGAAGCCTGCGCCTTGATCAGCGCGGCCAGTTGTTCTTGATAAGCGGCCGTGCGCTTGGCTACTTCGGCGTCGGCCCCCGGGGTACCCAGCGCGGCCAGCTCTAGCCTGGAGATTTCATCGACGACGGTTCGGACCGTCGCTAGGTCGTACCAGAAGTGAGGATTGGTCGCCGAAGCACCAGGCAGCTGGGCAAGCACAGTGCTCTGAGTGGCCTCGGGCGAAGGCTTCTTGGCAACCAGTTGGGCGAAGAACGGGTCGTAATCACCACCGTTGGTGATGGTCAGGTCGGCACGATTCACCGCCAGCTGGTCGCGCACGGTGGCCTCGTAGCTGTGAGGATCCCGATTTGGGCTTTTGATAATGGCGGTCGCGTTGACGTATTTCCCACCGAGGGATTGAGCGATGTCAGCCCAGACCTGCACCGAGGAAACCACACGAAGGTTTTCCTGCTGAGATGCGGTGGTTGGCTTCCCGCCAGGGTTGGCCGCGCCGCCAAAGGCCAAGACCACCGCGAGACAGAACGCCACGACCGCGGCCGCGCCAAAACCTAAGGCTCTGAGGGCGCGGTTTTTGTCGGCAGGCATAAAATCAGGCTAGGCGTTATTGATAATGATTGTCAATACAGGTGCGGTCGCAACTTGGGTGTGAAATACTGCAACTAGATGCAACGGCAGCTGGGTCCAAACCCCGAGAGCCGAAGCCGATTCGAAAGGAACGCCATGGCAGCCAATCGCCGCAGTTACAACGCCACTTGGATTCTCAGCCTGCTGCTGGGTCACCTGGGTGTGGATCGCTTCTACCTGGGCTATGTCGGCCTGGGAATCCTGAAGCTGATCACCGGTGGCGGATTCGGCATCTGGTACCTCGTCGACCTCATCCTCACGCTCACCGGTCAGATGAAGGATAAAGAGGGTAACGCCCTGGAAGGTTACGAGGAGGGCAAGAAGCTCTCCTGGATCATCACCGCAGTCTTGCTGGTGCTGGGCTTCGTGTTTGGTGTCTTCGCCTTCATCATCAGCCTGGTTGCAGGCATCTTCGGCGGCGGCATGGACGCCTCCTCCTGGACTTAGACCCGCAGCGACTTAAATCGATACCGCCGGCCCAAACGGGTCGGCGGTTTCGCAATTCTTGGGAACTAGTCCAGCAGCAGCGCCGGTTCCTCGATAACCGAAGCCACGTCCTGAACGAAGCGGCTTGCCACGTCGCCGTCAACGACTCGGTGGTCGAAGGTAGCGCCAATGGTGGTTACCTGACGGACCTGAATCTCACCGTTGACCACCCATGGCTTTGGACGGATCGAGCCCAGGGCCACGATGGCACATTCGCCCGGGTTGAGGATCGGGGTTCCGGTGTCCACACCAAAGACACCGATGTTGGTGATGGTGATGGTTCCGTTCTGCATGTCGGCCGGCTGGGTCTTGCCCTCGCGGGCGGTGGTCGCCAGCTGTTCGATGGCCTTGGCCAGGTCCAGCATCGACATCTTGTCGGCGTCCTTGATGTTAGGGACAATCAAGCCACGCGGGGTGGCGGCGGCGATGCCGAAGTTCACGTAGTTGTGGACGATGATTTCTTCCTCGGTGAAGGAGGCGTTAACCATCGGATTGCGGCGCACTGCCCACATCATGGCCTTTGCCATGATCAGCAGCGGGGTCACCTTTACGCCGGCAAAGTCGGTCGAGGCCTTGAGGCGCTTGACGTACTCCATGGTGCGGGTGGCGTCCACGTCTACGAAGATGCTGACGTGCGGAGCTTGGAAGGCACTGGTGACCATCGCGGTGGCGATTGCCTTGCGGACACCCTTCACCGGGATGCGGGTTTCGCGCTCGCTCGGTGCCTCTGGGGTGGTCAGGTTACGGAACACCGAGGCCTGCTGAGCGGCGGCCATGACGTCCTCGCGGGTGACCTCGCCGGCCAGGCCGCTAGGGGTCACCTTGGTGATGTCGACGTTGAGTTCCTTGGCCAGCGCGCGGGTTGGAGGCTTGGCGATTACGTTCTCTTCGCCCACACCGACGACGATGTTCTGCTGAGCCGAAGCAATCGGCAGGGCGCTGGTTGCGGCGGCCGGAGCTGGGATGCCGCCGGGAACAGTGCGGCCGCGACGACGAGTTCCACCGATGGTGTGCGAGACGCCGTAGCCAACCAGTGCCGGTGGGGCCTTCTCCTCCGAAGCCACCGAGGCCGCGGTATCGGCGACGGTCGAGACTGCGGCGGCGGCCTGCTGAGCTGCGGC
>JBEGRP010000049.1:0-9942 GCA_041180345.1 Actinomycetota bacterium
CGATGACTGTTGTTGACGTCAACACCGGAAAGTTCGTCGGCTCTGGCGGAAACCTGGAAGAGACCGTCACCAAGAACAACCTGGAAGCCGCTGAAGAGATCGTCCGACAGCTGCGCCTCCGCGACATCGGTGGAATCATCGTCGTCGACTTCATCGACATGGTCCTGGAGAGCAACCGCGATCTGGTTCTGCGTCGTTTGATCGAGTGCCTTAGCCGCGACCGCACCAAGCACCAGGTGGCTGAGGTGACCTCGCTCGGTTTGGTCCAGATGACCCGTAAAAAGCTAGGCATCGGACTGCTCGAGGCCTTCAGTGAGCCCTGTGAGGCCTGTGCTTCGCGCGGTGTAATTGTTCACCACGAGCCGGTCATGCGTCACAACAAGAACAACAACGATGACCAGCCAGCCAAGCAGTCCGGCAACCAGCGTAAGCGCGATAAGGGCGGCAAGGACAAGCAGGATTCTGGCAAGGGTAAGGACCACATCGAGGTAGCCAAGGTGGTGACTGCCGAGAGCGCAAACGCTTTGAGCAGCGTAATCGGCAAGATTGCCGCTTCCACCGTGGCCGCACACGAGGCGGCCGGAGAGCCGTCGCCAATAGTTTTGACTCCGGTTGCTGGCAGCAGCACCGAGTCCAACAGTGCCGAAAAGCCTGCAGCCGAAAAGCTGCTGGAGTCGGTGCTGGACGCTCTGCCCGAGCCAAAGGCTCCGGGACAGGGTCGTCGCAAGCCGCGTCGGGCCAGTTCTGCTGGATCGGCACCTAGCGCTCCAACCGAGTAGCCAGGGAGCGGGCTCGAGTCAAACGGCTCGGGTCCGTGGCAAGAAAACTCCAAACACGAGGCTAAAAGAGTTTGACCTCGCGTGCTGGGCAATGTAAACTAGTCTTTTGTTGCCCGCTGAGTATTCGCGCTGCAACTTGATAAGTCTTTTGAACAAAGGGTAGATCTGTGGTTTACGCAGTAGTCCGCGCAGGCGGCCGCCAGGAGAAGGTGTCGGTAGGCACCATCGTGACTCTCGACCGTGTTAAGGGCGATGCCAACGGCAAGATTGAGCTTCCAGCTCTGCTTCTCGTTGACGGTGACAAGGTCACCACCGACGCCAAGGCACTTGCCAAGGTCAAGGTAACCGCCGAGGTCCTCAACGACCTCCGTGGCCCAAAGATCATCATCCAGAAGTACAAGAACAAGACCGGATACAAGAAGCGCATGGGCTTCCGTCACGATTTGACTCGTGTCCAGGTCACCGAGATCAAGTAAAGGACTGACCCAAAATGGCATCTAAAAAGGGTGTTAGCTCTACTCGTAACGGTCGTGACTCCAACGCACAGCGTCTTGGTGTAAAGCGCTACGCAGGTCAGGAAGTAAACGCAGGCGAGATTCTCGTCCGTCAGCGTGGAACTCACTTCCACCCGGGTGCAAACGTAGGTCGCGGCAAGGATGACACCTTGTTTGCACTGGCAGCCGGCGCAGTTGAGTTCGGTGTCAAGGGTGGCCGTCGCGTTGTAAACGTGGTAGTTGCCTAAGCGCAATCAACTTTTTACAAATGTAGGCGAGCCCAGTGCTCGCCTACATTTCATATCGCAGTAAAACTTCACGGCGACTAGCCGCAGCAAAAGAGAGGAGGCACCAATGGTCAGCTTCGTAGATCAGGTGACTCTGCACGTTCGCGCCGGAAATGGTGGCGATGGCTGCGTTTCGGTGCACCGAGAGAAATTCAAGCCACTCGGTGGCCCAGACGGCGGAAACGGTGGAAACGGCGGCAGTATTTCGCTGGTTGCCGATGAATCCGTCACCACTCTTCTGGACTACCACTTCCAGCCACACCGCAAAGGAACCGACGGCAACCAGGGTGCAGGTGACTACAAGAACGGTGCAATGGGTGAGTCCATCGTGCTTCCCGTTCCGGTTGGCACCGTAGTCAAAGACGCCAAGGGCAATTTCCTGACCGACCTAGATGAGCCAGGCCTCGAATTCGTAATCGCCGAGGGTGGACTCGGTGGCTTGGGAAATGCCGCGCTGGCCTCTAGTAAGCGCAAGGCCCCTGGTTTTGCTCTGCTCGGTGTGCCTGGCTGGTCTGGCGACATCATTCTGGAACTCAAAACGGTTGCAGATATCGCTCTGGTGGGTTACCCATCGGCCGGCAAGTCATCGCTAATTGCTTCGCTTTCCGCTGCCCGCCCTAAGATTGCCGACTATCCGTTCACTACTCTGCACCCAAACTTGGGCGTGGTTCAGGCCGGAGACGTTCGCTACACCATCGCGGATGTTCCTGGTCTGATCGAGGGTGCGAGTGAGGGCAAGGGCCTTGGTTTGCAGTTCCTTCGTCACGTCGAGCGTTGTGCCGCGTTGCTGCACGTCCTTGACTGTGGCACCTTGGAGAGCGAGCGCGACCCACTGCGCGATCTGGATGTAATTCTCAAGGAACTTGAGCAATACGAGGTTCCACGCGGTGAAGTTCCGCTGGTGGAGCGTCCTCAGCTGGTTGCCTTGAACAAGGTGGACCTTCCAGATGGCCGAGACATGGCTGAGTTCGTGAAGGCCGATCTGGAAGCGCGCGGCTACAAGGTATTCCTGGTTTCGGCAGCAACCCACGAGGGGCTTCGGGAGCTTTCTTTTGCACTGGCAGAGCTGGTTCGACAGGCTCGCGCTGACCGTGAGGCAGTACCAACCAAGCCTCGCATCACTCTGATGCAGCCAAAGCGTGCCGAAGGATCGTTCACCGTCAAGAAGGAATTCGACGGCATGGAGGAGTTCTTCCGCGTTGTGGGCGTGAAGCCCGAGCGCTGGGTGGCTCAAACTAACTTCGGCAACGAGGAAGCAGTTGGCTATCTCGGTGACCGTCTTGCCAAAATCGGCATTGAAGACGCTCTCTTCAAGGCCGGTGCTCGTGCCGGTTCTACCGTAGTGATCGGTGAGGGCAACGGCGTCATCTTCGACTGGGAGCCAACCATCGCCAGCAACGCCGAGCTTATTGCCGGTCCACGTGGTTCGGACCAACGTCTGGACACCAACGACCGCCGCACCAATGTGGAGCGCCGCAAGGAATACAAGGAACTCATGGACGCCAAGACGCGTCTGCGAGCAGAAATGGAAGCAGAAGGCAAGGCCGGTCTCTTCCAGGACGACGACTTCGAATAAACCAGAGGTAAACCGTGAACTCTTACCAACGTGGGCCGATTGCCAGCGCCAAGCGCGTCGTGGTGAAGGTGGGTTCTTCTTCCATTACCGGAACCAATGAGTCAAACATCGATCTTTTGATTGAAGCCTTGGCAAAGCGCCGAGAAGCCGGTACCGAGGTAATCCTGGTTTCATCGGGAGCGATCGCAACCGGTATGCCGCTCCTCGGCTTGGACAGCAAGCCAACTGATCTGCCTACCAGCCAGGCACTGGCTGCAGTCGGTCAATCCCGTTTGATTGCTCGTTACCAGGCAGTTCTTTCGCGTTTCGACTGGATTGCCGGTCAAGTTCTGCTCACCAGCGAGGATCTGGATGGTGCGGTGACTCGCGAAAACGCCAAGCACGCGATGGACCGTTTGCTTTCGCTCGGAGTGCTGCCAATCGTTAACGAGAACGACACGGTTGCGACCGCCGAGATCCGCTTTGGCGACAACGATCGTTTGGCGTCACTTGTGGCCGTTCTAGTTGATGCGGATGCATTGGTTTTGTTGAGTGATGTTGATGCGCTGTACACGGCGCCTCCTAGCACACCAGGCGCGATCAGGATTGACGAAGTAGCTTACGGTCAGGACCTCTCCTCCGTTAAGACCGGCGATACCTCGACCGGTGTCGGTACCGGGGGAGCGGTTACCAAGGTGGCTGCTGCTGCTCTCGCCACCGAGGCTGGCGTAGACGTTGTTTTGACTTCAATTGCGAATGTAAACGCAGCCTTGGCAGGCGAGCAGGTGGGAACCTGGTTCCAAGCCAACCGAGACTAGTTTCTGACCCAGCAAATAGGATTTAGACATGGCAACTGCAACTGACAAGATCAAGCTGGCTAAGGCGGCTGCGACCTCTATTGGTCTAGCCAGCACTCACGTCAAGAATGACGTTCTGCGCAAGATTGCCGAGTTGCTCCCGCTGCGAACCGCCGCGATCCTTGCAGGCAACGCCCAGGACATGAAGCGAGCCGCCGCCGATGGTATGTCGGTGGGTCTGCAGGATCGCCTTCGACTCGACGAAGGACGAATCGCCGCTCTCGCAAAGGCAGTCCTGGAGATTGTCGAACTGCCAGACCCAATCGGTGATGTAATCCGTGGTCGAACCTTGCCAAACGGTCTGAAGCTGCAGCAAGTGCGGGTTCCGTTCGGCGTAGTTGGAGCCATTTACGAGGCTCGACCAAACGTGACTATAGATATCGCGGCACTGGCAATCAAGAGCGGCAACGCCGCTGTCTTGCGTGGCGGGACTGCTGCCCAGCATTCGAATGAGGCGTTGGTTTCGGTTCTGCAAGATGCCCTTGCAGCCTGTGGAGTCAAGCCCGATGCAATCCAATCGGTTGACGAATTCGGACGCGAAGGCGCTCAGGCGATGATGCAGGCTGTCGGCCTGATCGACGTTTTGATTCCTCGTGGTAGCCAGGGCCTGATTCAGGCCGTGCTTAACGAGGCAAAAGTGCCCGTTATCGAAACCGGTGCCGGTGTGGTGCACATCTTTATCGACGAGACCGCTCGCGAAGACTGGGCCGTTGACATCATCGTCAACGCCAAGACACAGAAGATCGGCGCTTGTAATGCGGTCGAGACCCTTCTGGTCCACAGTGCCGCCTACGACCGAGTCATGCCAGCCGTAGTGCAGGCTTTGCAGGCGTCGCAGGTGACCCTGCACGGAGATGCTCGCACCCAAGGCGCTTTCGACAACATCGTTGCTGCCACCGAGGAAGACTGGGCCACCGAGTACCTGGCGATGGACCTTTCCATCCGCACAGTCGACTCGCTCGACGAGGCGCTCCAGCACATCGCGACCTACTCGACCAAGCACACCGAGTCGATTATCACCGAGGACTACACCAACGCCGAACGCTTCATCAATGAGGTTGATGCGGCTGCCGTGATGGTTAATGCTTCGACTAGATTCACCGATGGTGGCGAGTTTGGGTTCGGTGCAGAGGTGGGAATCAGCACCCAGAAGCTTCACGCTCGCGGACCAATGGGTCTACCCGAACTAACAAGCACAAAATGGATAGTTCGCGGCAACGGACACGTTCGCCCGTAGGGGTTTCTCTAGGCTAATCTGGAATAAATAAGGAGTCACATGCACCAGATCATCACTTTGGCAGAAGAGGCCAGCGGCAACTCGCTGGGCTTCCCAACTTTCGTTACCGGCGTTATTGCGATGGCGATTTTCATCCTGCTCGGTGTTGTGACCTGGTCCTACCGTGACGTGGCCAACCGCCACGACCACAAGTCCGGCAACGACTCGCACCACTAGGTTGTCTTTGACCACCAGAATCGGCGTGTTCGGGGGATCATTTGACCCTGTCCACAATGGCCATCTGGTGGCCGCCAAGGCAGTTGCAAAGGCGATAAACCTAGACCGCCTAGTCTTTGTGCCTGCGGGCCTTCAATGGCAAAAACAAAGCGTCACTTCGGGCACAGATCGCCTCGCGATGGTTCGCCTGGCAATCACCGGAATCGCTGGTTTTGAAGTTTCTGATATCGACATTCTTCGCGATGGCCCAACCTATACATTCGATACCCTCACCGAGTTCCGCGAGGCCAATCCTGGTGCCGAACTGTTCTTCATCCTGGGAACTGATGCCATGGCTGGTTTGGAATCCTGGAAAAACGCTGCCTCACTGCTAGAGCTCGCGACCTTTGTCGTGGTTACCAGGCCTGGTTCGAGCCTTCAAGTGCCTGAATCGGCCAGCGGTAGAGTAATGGTGCAGGAAATTGAGGCACTCGACCTAAGTTCCACCGAGTTTCGCGAGCGCTATTTGGCGGGACAAGACTGCACCGACCTAGTTCCACCGGCCGTGTTGGACTACATCGAGACTCACCAGCTTTACAAGGAATCAGCATGACCGAGCAGCCAATGACGCGACGTGAAGCGCGCGAGTTGGAGCGGCAACGCGCTCAGGCTGCCATCAACGGGCAGCCTGACCTTTCTGAGCCTGATTTCACGCCTACGACAGGCCAACTCTCGGTAATCGAGCCAAAGTCCTTGGTGGTGACCGAACCAACCCCAGACTTAGCCAATCTCTCGGTGGTGCTGAAGGAGTCTGGAGCCACGCTAACCACCGGTTCAATCGAGTTGCCTTGGTTGAAAGAGGTTGAGGTCGATGACACAGCTGTGGTTGAAGCCGCTGCTGTCGCCGATGTGGCTCATGATGCCGAGATCACGGAGAGTGTAATCTCGGGAATCGATCCGATCCCAGCTCGTATTCACGAGCGAAGCCGGCGTCGCAAATCCGTCTTCCCCACTCGACTTCGCAAAGGTTGGGGAGTGGTTCACATCGTGCTGGTGTCTGCTTTCGTGCTCTTTGCCCTATTTGTAGCCCTGGTGGCGAGCATCCTGCTTGGCATCATCAAGTTTTAACTAAAGGAAATTGTGACCGCATCTACTCGTTCGCTTGAACTCACCCAGATCGCCGCTAACGCAGCTCACGACAAGCTGGCCGATGACATCGTTGCATTGGACGTTTCTGAGGTCTTCCCGCTTGCCGATGTCTTCTTGTTTGCATCGTCTCGCAATGAGCGTCAAACTCCGGCGATTGCGGATGAGATCGTTGATCAACTGCACCTTGCCGGAGTCAAGTTGTTGCGCAGTGAGGGCAAGGCGGGTGGCCGCTGGATTCTGCTGGACTTCGGTGACCTAATTGTTCACGTAATGCACGAAGAAGACCGCATGTACTACTCGGTTGAGCGCCTCTGGAAGGACGGCATCCCGATTCAGCTAGAACTTGCCTAACACTGGATTTGTAGCCGTCAACATTTGATGTAAACTATTCAGGTTGCTTAGGCAACTTCGGGCCTGTGGCGCAGCTGGTAGCGCACCTGCATGGCATGCAGGGGGTCAGGGGTTCAAGTCCCCTCAGGTCCACCAAATAACCTCCCTTCGGGGAGGTTTTGGTTTAACTGCCATGGCGATTGCGCTGCCGATGATCTTCCCGCCGATGCATAGAGCGTTTGTGTCTGAGTGTGAACGTGCCAACTCGGCGCAGAAGGAATCTTGGCACACTGCCGCAAATACCTTAGGCAGCTTGTTGGCAATCATGGCCGAGCCATAACCCACGCCATCCACAAAAATTGCGCGATCTACGGCGCCTTCCGAGAGTGCTTTGGCTGCAGGGTAAACGTAGTCCGGTAGGTCGGCTGCATCTGCGGTGTCGGTTCCAAAGTCCACTACATGATGACCCTGGCTCTCCAGCCAGTGCTTGATTTCAAGCTTCAGGGGAAGCCCGGCGTGGTCGTTGGCCATTGCGATTTTCATCATTCTCCTTGGAACGGGTAGCTTACGTAGGCAAATTTCTTGGAATCTGGACTCCAGCTGTTCACGTTTATCGTGCCTTGTCCACCGGGCAGTGTGACCAAAGTCTCAGCATTAGTCCAGTCGTTTTGCTTGACAAGCTTCAATTGCACTTCGAGGTCCTCTGGGTGTCCCTTGGTTCCAGGTGGGTAACTAAGGTAGGTCCACAAGGCCCCGTCTGGTGATACATGCGGAAACCAATTGACTCGATCGTCAAATGTTAGCTGCGTGAGTTCACTACCGTCAGGGCGAATTCTGGCAATTTGGGCGTTGCCCGTTTCGCCAGAGAAGCGCTCGGTGTTGAAGTAAATCCATTCACCCGACGTGTCATATTCGCTCCCGTCATCGGGGCCGTGGTGGTCAGTAAGCGCCTCGTCATGACCCGTTTTCAAATCCAGTTGGCGCAAATAACCAGGTGTCAGGTTTCCTTCCGCATCGACGCCCAGGCAGACATAGGCAAGTTTTGCGCCATCTGGTGTCACTCCATGGAGGAAATGAAATCGTCCGTTGCCGGTCGCCGTTACCTGTGTCGCGGTGCCACCAGCTAACTGGACCTTATGTATTTGGAAGTCGTCGAATGTGGACATGAAGATTGATTGATGGTCCGGAGCCAACACGTGGTCGTTGTTGAGGTGTGGAATGTTGGGCACTGGAATGTGCACGGGTTGCGAACCAGCCACCGCCTCAAGGCTCCACAAGAGACCGTCGCCATTTAGGTAAAGGTTGCCATTCTTGGCCCAGTTCGGAGCTTCGAACAGCACGTCTTGCGAGGAGTAGATCACATCGTCACGTTTGGTTTCCAAGTCAAAGACATGTACTTCGCAAGTCTGGTCAGTTTTTAAGTGCCTCGTGTATTCGGACATCAGTGCTCCACCTTCACTCGTTTGATTCTTGACGTAAAACCGGACTCTATTTCGACTTGGTTCTTGCGCAAGCCGAAGTGTTCAGCCAGAAGTTTCACGAGACCTTCGTTGGCGGCGCCATCGACCGCTCGCTCTTTCAGGTACACGATAAGCGACTGATCAGGCTGAACCTCTATCAGCGGCCCTTTCTTGGACCCCGGCTTGACATGTACTGTGTAGCGCACAAAACAAACCTAGACTGAAGTCATGACCTACCGTGGCTACACGCTTGAGCAAATTGCATCCCACATCGACCACTCGGTGCTAAAGCCAGAATCCAGCAGGGCGGAAATAGTTCGTGCGGCTGCGGTCGCGCGTCAGTTCAAAACGGCTTCGCTCTGTATCCGCCCCATGGACGTCAAGCTTGCGGTTGCCGAACTGGCTGGGTCCGGGGTTCCGGTTTGCACAGTCATCGGCTTCCCGCATGGCACCACAACTACGGCAGCCAAGGTCACCGAGACCGTGGAGGCAGTTGCTTCGGGTTGTCTCGAAGTAGACATGGTTCTCAATGTCTCTCAGTTGCTGGACGGCTTCTTCGCCGAGGTGCAGGCTGACATTCACGCGGTTGTGGAGGCCGCCAAGGAAGTTAATCCAGATGCCATCGTCAAGGTCATCTTCGAGACTGCGCTTTTGAACCGGGACGAAATCATCAAGGCATGCGAACTTTCCGAGGCTGCTGGTGCTGACTTCGTAAAAACTTCCACTGGCTTCGCGTCCAGTGGAGCGACCATCGAGAACGTAACTCTGATGAAGGAGTGCGTCGGTGACCGCCTTCGCGTTAAGGCATCTGGGGGAGTGCGAACCGTAGATCAGGTGATCGATTTCATCGAAGCCGGTGCCTCTCGTTGCGGGGCGTCGGCGACTGAATCTATCCTCTCGGTCTTTACAGTAAAGACCCCCTAGACTAAACTCGAGGTATGACACTTCCTGCCCTGTACTTATCCCACGGTGCCCCACCGCTGCTGGATGACGAACTTTGGATTTCACAGCTCAAGGAATGGGCCAGCACCATCGCTAAGCCCAAGGGAATCCTCGTGGTTTCCGCCCACTGGGAAAATGCACCGGTGACCATCTCCAGCACCGATGCGAATACACCGCTGATTTATGATTTCGGTGGTTTTGCCGCGAAGTACTACAACGAAAAATATGCAACCCCGGACGCCAGTTGGCTGGGTCAAATGGTTGCCTCTGTCATGCCGGACAACGAACCACTGCACCAGAGTCCAAACCGCGGACTCGATCACGGGGCCTGGGTGCCAATCAAGATCATGTACCCGGATGCTGACATACCGGTGATTCAACTATCGCTTCCAACGCATGATCCAGTGCGACTTATGGAATTGGGCCGCCGTCTTCAGCCTTTGCGTGACCATGGCATTTTGATTGTGGGTTCAGGCTTCATGACGCATGGCTTGCCATTCCTGCGCGAGTTTCGAATCGAAGCCACCCCGCCGGGTTGGTCCAAGGAATTCGACATCTGGGCCGGTGAGGCAATGAGCCGTGGTGACATCGAGAGTCTGATCGACTACAAGAACCGCGCGCCGGGGATGCCTTATGCGCACCCGACGGTGGAGCACT
>JBEGRP010000050.1:0-7022 GCA_041180345.1 Actinomycetota bacterium
CGATCATCGGGAAGTTCACCGCCGATTGGGCTTACCCCACCGAGGGCTGCGCCAACGGAGAGTAGATCATCAGGGTCTGCAAGACCGGGCAGAGCGACCAGGTTTACCAACGGTGGTTGATTGTCGATGGCAAGCAGTGCTTCGAGGTCTGCTTCGCGACCATCGCTGCGGAGCGAGTCTTCGAGGGCTCGAACCACCCACTGCGGGTGTGAGTACTGGATCGACAGTTTCGCAATACGGTTGGGTGCCTTAGCCAGTAGCAGTTCCAACCACTCTTCGCGTGATTTTTCGCTGATACGACGCAGCACGCCATTTACAAACCCGGTCAAACTAGGTCGTAGCATCGCCTTCGCAACATCTACGGTTTCGCTGATTGCGGCATGGGCGGGAACTCGCATTCCCAATAGTTGATGCGCACCCATTTCCAACAGCACTCGAACCGATGCATCAACCTGATCGATTGGACGACCGGCCGCTTCTTCGATCGCACCATCGTAGAAGAGCGCATTGCGGATGGTGCCAAAGGCCATCTCCTGAGCGAATCCACTGTCCCTAGAGTCGAGCTTCGCCTTATCGAGGAGTTTGGGAAGCAGCAGGTTCGCGTACGCGCCATCGGTGGCCACGGAGAGCAGCAGTTGGTAAGCAACGCCGCGAGCGGTCATCGAATCTGATTTAGCCAAGTTTGTTCACTTTGCCTTTCGCCCCGCGGGCCCAATCGTCGGCTGGCATCGGATTTTTACCGGCGGGCTGCACGCTCTTGAGTTGCAGTAGCGTGCCGTGTCCGCATTCGACCAGAACCCGTTTGGCCTCGAACCTGACACTGCCCGGCAGATGCCCGATGGCCTCGCCGCTGGCGTCAGACTCTGATTCCAGCGCCGACCAGTCTGTCTTACCCAAGCTCACGGCATCCAGAATTCGGAGGGTGTCCTCTCCGAGAGCAGTAAAAGCCATTGGTTCGGGATTCATGGCCAAAATCAGCCGTTCGATCTCGGTGGCCGACCGAGTCCAGTCAATGCGGGCATCTTCTCTAGCGAGTTTGCTGGCCAGTCGCATTGGACCCTCGGTGGTCTGATTCTGCGGGCGGGCAATTCCAGCCTCTAGCGCAGGTAGCACCTGGTCTAGAAGTGTGATGCCGAGCTCGGTGAGGCGTTCCAGCAAGCGGCCGCTGGACTCACCCGGTTGAATCACGGTGCGAACGGCATCGAATATCGGACCGGTGTCCATGCCTTCGTCGAGGCGAAACAGGGTCACACCGGTTTCTCGGTCACCGGAAAGAATGCTGTTCTGCACCGGTGCAGCGCCACGCCAATCGGGCAGCAGGCTGTAGTGCAAGTTCACCCAGCCGAGTGGGAGTGCCTCGAGTGCGAAGTTCTTGAGCAGAGCGCCGTAGGCGACGATTACGCCCAGTTGAGCTCCTGTTGCAGCCAGCTGGGTTGCTATGTCCTCGGTGACGCGGTTGGCCTTGAGGACAGGAACACCGTTAGCCTCCGCGACTATGGCAGTAGCTGAGGGAGTCAGCACGCGTTTACGACCTACGGGAGCATCCGGTCTGGTTAGGACGGCTACAACCTCATGAGGCCCCTGCAGCAGCGCCTCCAGGGTGCGTGCTGCATTTGCCGGCGTACCGGCGAAAACAATCTTCAAGTCGTGAGCCTCCGAAAACTAAATTACTTCGGAATCGTCCATGCGGACTCGCACGGCTCGACTCACTCGGCCGGATTTAGCGCTGACTGCGCGGTTTCCTGCGTTCACGATCATGGCTCGTGCCTTGAGTTCCTTGGCGAGAAGCTCACCTATGCCGTATTCAAATCTGATTAGGTATCGCCAAACTGGTGCGGCCAGCGCGGGATTCTTACTGTTCGCCAGCGCTTCGTTTTGCAGTAGGGGCCCGAGTATCTCCAGGGATCCTTGCTTCGGGAGAGCTTCCTCTAGGTTGGCCACCAGTTGGTCAACCAACTCCCTCGGGCCAGAAACCGAGGCCATTCGCAGTGCGGGCGGAAAGCTCAGCTCTCGGCGGCCAGCCAGTTCATCTGCCGCGATGCCGCGCTGGTCCCAAAGAGCAAATCTCTTGCCCAAAATTGTGGCTAAACCAACAGCTACACATCGCCCGCCCGGTGCCAAAAGACTTACCGCGTTACTCCAGAGATTGACGGCAATTTCGGAAGCCCTCAGGGTGTCCCTGGCGGCCAGTTGCTGCCCATCCAGAATGATGACCGCCTGGTAGCCGCCCTCGATGTAAGGCTCGGCGCCGGGAGTGGCAACAACTAGCCGTTTGCCGGCCTTGAGGCTCTCGACTCGGTGATTCCAGGTGGCCTCAACGATGTTTACTCCCGGAAAGGATCGACCCAGTTCGGCTGCCGTCCTGGTGGATCCGGCCATGCCCTGACGGTACTTGGTGGAGCCGCATTCGTGGCAGGCTAGGCCGAGGTTCATGGCGCTACACCAGCGACACCTGGGTGCATTCTTGCCATCAATAAATATCGGGCCGTTACAACTTCGGCAACGGCCGCGTTCGCCACACTGGCTGCAGTAGGTTCCGGTGGAATGTCCGGTGTTGGCTACCTGCACCAGAACTGCTCCCCCGTTTTCGAAGGTCTCGCGTGCCAGCTGATACGAGGTTGAATCCACTCGGAGTCCCGGCTCGGTGGCTGCAATCCTAGGCGGGGCGAAGTTTGCGGTTTGGTCCTTCAAATAAGCAATCTCAACTAGTCGCGCCACCTCGGTGCTGCGACTGTGTCCAGCCAGGAGCAGATCGCAATCCGTTTGTTGCTGTCGCAGTAGGGCAACTTCGCGGCTGTGCAGGTAGGGGGCCATGGGTTCTTGAAGGCTGCTGTCGATGTCGTCCCAAATGGCTATTCCGCCTAATGCCGGCAGCGGTGCGAAGGCGGCCGCCCTGGACCCGATGACTATTGCGGGGGTTGGTTCTAGAGAGCGCAGATAGGCGCCGTATCGAGCCGAGTTGGTTTGGTCCGTTGCAAAGTCG
Source organism: Actinomycetota bacterium (assembly GCA_041180345.1). Taxonomy (GTDB): domain Bacteria; phylum Actinomycetota; class Actinomycetes; order Actinomycetales; family Microbacteriaceae; genus Rhodoluna. The sequence goes on from JBEGRP010000050.1 coordinate 2,984, forward strand.
ATGGTTAGGCTTTCTAATCCCAGCTGGGCAAGACTGTTTTTGAGACGGTTTTGGTCGCGAAAGTCCGGAACTATGAGCAATGCTTGCTTGCCGGCCGAAAGCTGCTCCAGGGCAAATGCGACTAAATGGGCGATCCACGCCTGCATTGCTAGTTGGGCACCTGGACCGATATCGGAAGCCACCGATTCACCCTGCAGGCGCACCGGGATTAATCTCGGCTCTGCGAGCAGGGTGTTTCTGCCTCGGAAGTCGGACGGCCGGCCGGCGAAAGTCAGTTTGGGCAGGCTCGCTAGGTCGGAAACCTGATCTTTTGAACTAGGCTCCGAGACGCTATCCCGACTAGCCAGCCACGCCTTTTCTACGCGAACCGAACGGTTTGGAATGGCAAGCTTTGTGACCTCAGCGAGGATACCCGCCTGGCGGTCGGCAATAGCCCTGAGTAGGCGGTAACTACTGCTCGGTAGGACCGGTGCTGTTGAGACGACCTCGGCAACGGCATTGGATTCGCCTTCGAAGTCCGTGCTATCGCTGAGTTCAATCACGAAACCGGGTATCGGTGCAGCCGATTTACCGAATGGAACGAGCACTCGGACGCCTGGCAGGCAGGACTCGCTCAGATGCTCGGGGATGCGATAGTCAAAGAGCCGGTCGAGTTGCGGCAGTGGCGACTCGATTGCGACTCTGGCGTATCTCTCCGCGGCAGCCATGCTTGCCTTTGTTATAGAGCAGCTTGCAAGGCGGCAACGCGGTCAGTGCGCTCCCAGGTGAAGTCAGGGAGTTCACGGCCGAAGTGTCCGTAGGCGGCTGTCTGCGCATAAATCGGACGAAGCAGATCCAGCTCTTCGATGATTGCGCGTGGACGCAGGTCAAATACCTCGGCGATCGCCTTCTCGATTGCTTCCTGCGGAACCTTGGCGGTTCCGAAGGTCTCGACGTACACCGCTACCGGCTTAGCGACACCAATCGCATATGCAACCTGAACCTCGGCGCGGTCGGCTAGACCGGCAGCGACGACATTCTTGGCAACCCAGCGCATCGCATAAGCGGCCGAGCGGTCTACTTTCGAAGGGTCCTTGCCACTGAAGGCACCGCCACCGTGACGGCTTGCGCCTCCGTAGGTGTCAACAATGATCTTGCGACCAGTAAGACCAGCGTCGCCCATTGGGCCGCCGATTTCAAAGATTCCGGTCGGGTTGATGAAGAACTTGGTATCGGAAAGATCCAGTCCGGTTTGTTCCAAGATTGGCAATATCACGACTGACTTCATTTCGTCGCGCAGATCGGCTAGCGAGATGCCTGGGTTGTGCTGGGTCGACAGGACAACGGCTGATATCGACTTGGCCACGTTGCCCTCGTATCCGATAGTGACCTGGGTCTTGCCATCGGGACGGAGGTAGTCGACTACGCCACTCTTTCGAACCTCGGAGAGCCGCTCTGCTAAGCGGTGTGCGGTGTGAATGGCAACCGGCATCAGATTGGGGGTCTCGTTGGTTGCGTAACCGAACATGAGGCCCTGGTCGCCAGCGCCTTGAGAATCAAGTCGATCTGCCGAACCGCCTTCGCGGCTTTCGAATCCGGCATCTACTCCGGCTGCGATATCCGGTGACTGTTGACCGATAGACACCGATACACCGCAGGACGCGCCGTCGAAGCCAATGTCAGAAGACACGTATCCGATGTCTTTAATTTTCTGTCGCACCAGTTGTGGGATCTCGACGTAGCCCTCGGTGGTGACTTCACCGGCGATGTGCACCAGACCGGTGGTGACCATTGTTTCTACGGCAACACGAGAGCCGGTGTCCTGGGCCAACATGGCATCCAAGATGGTGTCCGAAATCTGGTCACAGATCTTGTCTGGGTGACCCTCGGTGACGGATTCGGAAGTGAAGAAACGTAGATTACTCATCGCAGATAAGTATATCCGCGGCCGATGACATTGATTGGGCCGGTTTAGAACTGTTTAGTCAAGAAGCCGATAATGGCGTTGGCTACGTGCTGCTTAGTGCCAGTGGAATGCGCTGAGTTGCCAGCTTGGTCTAACAGGTAAATCGTGTTGTGGTCGGCTCCGAAGACAGCGCCTTCGGACACGTCGTTGGCAACTATGACATCGCAACCCTTAGAGTCGAGTTTGATGGCAGCCAGGCTGGCTAGACGTTCCAGGGAACCAGCGGTTTCAGCAGCGAACCCCACCGTCAAACAGTTCAGGCTCTGTGCCTTTATGAATTCGACGGCTTCCGCGAGGATGTCAGGATTGGCAACCAGCTTCAACTCCAGGTTGCTCCCGATTTCGCTGCGCTTAATCTTCTGCTCCTGCGGGTGTTCGACCCGGAAGTCAGCGACAGCAGCCGTCATAACGAGTACATCGGCGGCCGGCAGTAGGTCATCTACCCGCGCTGCCAATTCCCTCGCAGTGCTTACCGAAACGACTTCGTCAATGCCACTGGTGGCGATAGTTAGGTTTGCGCCAATCAGGGTGACTCTGGCCCCCGCCGCCTTCGCGGCGTGCGCGATCGCCACGCCTTGTTTGCCGCTGGAGTAGTTGCCGATGAATCTAACCGGATCGATTGCTTCACGGGTTCCCCCGGCAGTGACGACTACATGCTTGCCAACCAGAGACACGTCTTCGGCGACTGCCTTTTGGGCGGCTACTGAGAGAGCCACGTTGACTATCGCCTCTGGCTCTGGCAGGCGCCCAGGGCCTGAATCGGCTCCAGTCAGCCGACCGGAATCTGGTTCAAGCACGGTTACGCCGCGGTCCCGCAGGGTCGCAACGTTGGCCTGCGTAGCAGGGTTAAGCCACATCTCGGTGTGCATAGCTGGAACGACCAAGACCGGCGCCTTTGAGGCAAGCAGTGTATTCATGAGCAGATCGTCGGCGATGCCGGCTGCGTATCGACCCAGGAAAGCAGCGCTGGCCGGTGCCACCACAATGAGATCCGCACCCTGTCCTAGTGCCACGTGCTTCACCGAGTCAACATCGGTATACAGATCTGGATCCACCGAGTTGTGGCTGAGCGCTTCCAAAGTGGTCGCCCCAATGAAACGAAGGGCATTCTGAGTAGGAATTACCTTGACGCTGTGGCCGGCTTCGGTCAGGCCGCGTATCACTCCGGTGGCCTTATATGCAGAAATACCACCGGTGATGCCCAAGATGACATTCAACACGGTGGTATTCCTTAGTGTCTAAGTTCGGGACCAGCCCAAGACTCGGTGAGCTTACTCGGCGGCGCGAGTCAGGTTCAGCTTGTCCTCATCGATCTCGTGGAGAGCGATGGTGAGTGGCTTCTCGTCGATGGTGGTCTCCACCAGTGGGCCAACGTTGTTGAAGAGGCTACCCTCGTGAAGTGCCGAGTAGTACTCGTTGATCTGACGGGCACGCTTAGCGGCGAAGATGACCAGTTCGTACTTGGAAAGCTTCTTGGTGTCGAACTCCTTGTTCAAAAGGTTGTCGATCGATGGGCTAACGATGCCCTGCAGCTTTTCAGCCATGATTGCGCTCCTAAATAAAGCTTGAAAAAAGGTTGGATCCGAGGCGAACAAAAACGGTGTTCGCTATGCCTGCATCAATTCTACGATGCGACGGGCACATTCAGCCACCTCATCGTTGATTACTACGTGATCAAACTCAGATTGGGCAGCCAATTCCTCCTTGGCGGTTTCCAGCCGGCGAGCCTGCTCTTCCGCGCTTTCTGTGCCTCTCCCGGTCAGTCGATGCACCAATTCGTCCCAGCTCGGTGGCGCAATGAAAATCAAGTTGGCCTCGGGCATGGCACGTTTTACCTGACGCGCACCCTGTAGATCGATCTCCAGGATTAGCTGCTGGCCTGCCGCAAGAGCAGCTTCTACTGGCTCCCGAAGGGTCCCGTACTTGTTGGCCCCGTGAACCACGGCGTACTCCAGCATTTTCCCGGCAGCGATGTTTGCATCGAACTCGTCCATCGTCAAGAAGTGATACGAGACGCCGTCTACCTCTCCTGGCCGGGGCGCCCGAGTGGTGGCTGAAACCGACAGTTTCACGGCCGGGTAGTGCTCGAGAATG
>JBEGRP010000051.1:0-7008 GCA_041180345.1 Actinomycetota bacterium
GACGGCAATCAGAACCAGAGTTACGAACAATACGTGAACCGCGGAACCGCTTTCCCGAGCACCGAGGGGCAGTGGCGCGAAATTTTGATTGGAAGCACTGTATTCCAGCCGGGGGAGTATCAGGTTCGGCTGTCTCACAGCCATAACCTCCTCGAGGGAGCAAGCAGTCTGGATGTTGACTGCTTTATCTTCCGCCCGGTTGGTTAGACGTTCTTTTTGATTAGGTCGGACATGTACTTTACGCCGGCCGAGGAAGTAAAGGCACCATCAACTGGTAGCTCCGCTCCGCTGACGTAACCGCTGATGTCGCTTAGCAGGAAGCACACCGCTGCGGCCACGTCCTCGGGTTCGCCGAGTCGCTCCAATGGAGTAAGCGCCAGCTGGGCGTCCTGCATGATTGCCGGGGCGGCTGCCATCATCGGGGTCTGAATGTAGCCCGGGTTAACCAAGTTCACACGAATATTGCGCGGACCCAACTCGGTGGCGGCAACGTGGGTTAGCCCGCGAACGCCCCATTTGCTGGCGGTGTACGCCGCGGTGTGGTGACCGGTAACGGCGGCTGCTGAACCGATATTTACGATTGATCCGCCCTCCGTCATGAACTCCAAGACCATCTGCATTCCCAGCATGGTGCCGGTCAGGTTGATTCCGATGACCCGATTCCAGTCGTCCAGCTCTACCGCTCCGATGCGGGCGCGCCAGGGGATGCCGGCGTTGTTGACTAGGCCGTGCAGTTTGAGTCCGCGCTCGCGGATGAAGTCTGCGACCGAGTCCCAGCCGGCCTTGGATGCTACGTCTAACTGGAGGTAGTGCAGCTGGCCTGGGTGGGCCGCACCGAATTCAAGGAGCGCGGCACTTGCCTGATCTTGAACGTCGGTCGCGATAACCACAGCGCCCGATGCCAAAAGCACGCGGGTCTCCGCGCTTCCCTGGCCGCCGTTCGCTCCGGTAATTACGACAACCTTGCCGTTCAGCCCCGGCAGTTTGATTGCTTCGCTCATGATCCGACCGGACCCTTTCTGGTTAGCAGTTCGATGAAGTTGCCTTCAGGATCGGCTACGTACGCCATGCGACTGTCCGCGACTGGAGCCGGCCGGGGATCCATGATGCTTTTGGCGCCAAGCGAAACCAGATGATCGTGGGTTGCGTCTACATCGTCAACCCGCAGCGCTAGGTGACCAAAGCCCTGCATTCCCGCCATCTGCGGGACGGAGTCAGCGGTCCAAGGGCGGGTAGATCCTTCGCGTTGGAGGAACTCTATAGCCACGCCATCGGAGCCCACAGCAAACAACCCCTTTAGACCGATTGGAGGCACTTCAAAGGGCTGGGCCACGGTCCAGCCAAAAGCCTTCGCGTACCAGTTGGCCATTCCATTCAAATCCTGGACGCTGAGTCCAACGTGGTCAAAGTGCATTAGTGATCCCTGTTGTCGTTTGGGCCGCCGCGCATGACGTGCTCGTCTGCCGGAAGGGTCGATTTAAGCTCGGGAGTGAACGAACCATCCACCAAGATGAAAGCCATTCGGGCCACCTTCTCGGTGCGATTAGCCCAGGCGTGACTGGTTCCGCGCTGAACCACTACGTCTCCCGCCTTCAAGGTAACTTCGCTGTCATCCAGCACCAGCACGACTTCGCCTTCCAGGACAATTCCGTAGTCGATGCTCTCGGTGCGGTGAATCGGTGACTGCAGATTGCGGTGGTCTAGGTGCCCTGGGAAAAACTCATTGATGCGGATCTTGGTGCCGTTTGGGGCGGGTGGCACGGTTAGGTCGCGCTTGGTCGGCTCTTCCTCGATGGCGCTGACTGGAACTGGCATGGCGCCGGTGTTCCATATTTCGTAGAAGCCCACGCCTTCGCCGGCTAGGTGGCGCACCACCGGAACCTTGCCGTCTTCCAGAAAGATTGACTTTCCGGACTCATCGTGCCCGGTGACAACGCGGCGCGGGACGTTCAGCTGCGGCTCTGGCTGGCTCACGAAGACTCCTCTGTATCTGGCAATCAGGAATTTCAATAATCACCGAGTATGAAGTCACGCTATCCGTTTTCCAGTTATTTGTGACCTCAGAGCAGCGAATAACAACTATTGGCCCAGTTCGATGCGCGGCGACTGGGCGTTCCCATAGTGTTTTTGAAGAGGCACGATAAGCGTGCCAGGCGCGAAGGAGCGAACTTGGGCCGTTTAGACAACAAGATCGTGCTCATCACTGGAATCGGCGGTGGCATGGGTCGCCAGGCCGCACTGAATTTTGCTGCCGAAGGCGCCAAAGTCGTCGGTTGTGACCTTTTTGCCGAGGGCGCCGAGGAGACAGTTAGTTTGGTCCGCGAAGCCGGCGGGGAAATCACCAACTTCTCGCCGGTTGACCTGGGCGACCCAGAGCAGTCGCGTCAGTGGGTGGAGGCCGCGATCCAGGTCTATGGCGGTGCCGACATCCTTTACAACAACGCTTCCATCCCGAAGTTCGGCGAGATCCAGGAACTGTCGGTTGAGGACTGGCAGTTTGTTATGAACAACGAACTGAATATTGTGTTTTATGCCACGAAGGCGATTTGGCCACACTTCATGAAGCACGGCGGTGTCGTGCTGAACATCGGGTCGATCGCTGGCACTCGAGGCGTCGAGTTCATGGCCCAGAATGCACACGGAACCGCAAAGGCGGGTGTGATCAACCTGACCCAACAGTTGGCCGTGGAGGGTGGCAAGTACGGAATTCGCGCCGTCTGCATCAGCCCCGGATTCACCGTCACGCCGTCGACGGCCTGGTTGGTGGACAGCGGACCAGAGCCATTCCGCAAGAACATCGCCCGCATTCCACTCGGGCGCGTGGGTCAACCCAGCGATATTGTCAACGCAGCGCTTTTCTTGGCCTCCGATGAGGCCAGTTGGATAACTGGAGTCAACCTGGTGGTTGACGGAGGAGGATCGGTTCTGGGATGAGCAACTTCACCGGAAAATACTTCACCCCTGCCGACGCGGGGTTCGACGAGGCGGCAGTTGGCCGCGTCTTCAACGCCCGCCGCCCAGATCGTCGCCCGAACGCGGTGCTGCTGGCCGAGACCCGCGACGACATCGTCAACGGAGTCAAGCTAGCCAAGGCCAACGGCTGGTCGGTAGCGGTACGCTCTGGTGGGCACAGCTGGGCGGCCTGGAGTGTCCGCGAGGAAACGCTGCTCATCGATCTTGGCCTGTACCAAGAGATGGACTACGACCCAGCGACTGGCATTGCCTCGGCCACTCCTGCCACCAAGGGCGGCGAGGTGCTCGACCCATATCTGGCATCGGTAGGACGCTTCTTCAACGGCGGTCACTGCCCAACCGTGGGGATCGGTGGATTCTTGCTCCAGGGCGGCCAGGGTTGGGTTGCTCGCGGTTGGGGTTGGGCGGCCGAGAGCGTGGTAGCCGTTGACGTGGTTACCGCGGATGGTGAGCTGGTGCGAGCCGATGCCACCCAAAACCAGGACCTTTACTGGGCAGCGCGCGGCGCTGGACCGTCTTTCCCTGGTGTGGTTACCCGTTTCTACCTGCAAACCCGGCCACGCTACAAGCACGCTGTTGAATCGGTGCAGCTATACCGTCCAGAGCAGTTCCAGAATCTACTGAAGTGGATGTACTCGATTCACGACCAGGTTTCCCCCGACGTGGAGATCGTGATCGTCAGCCAGTGCGGACCAACCGGTCCGAATGGCGAGATAGAGCGAACGATTGTTGTGGACGCACTTACCCTGGTGGACGATGTCGAACAAGGCAAAAAGAACCTTGAGCCATTCCTAACATTCCCTGAAATCGACAGTGCCATCCTCAACATTTGGGGCCAGGAGACTACGCTGGCTGCTCGTCGCGAACAGCAGCTGGCTGCCAACCCGGAGGATCACCGCTACTTCGTGGACAACGTCTGGGTGGAAGGCGACCCTGCGGACATTGCGGAAAAATTGGATCCCCTGTTCACCACCATCCCGGAGCAAAAGGGATTCACCATTTGGTACAGCATGGGCCCGATTCGAGAACTGCCAGACATGGCCTTCTCGTTGCAGAGTCCGGGTTATGTCGCAACCTATCTGGTTAGTGATGACGCCAGTCGTGATGCTGAAAACCGCGCCTGGGTCGATCGGGCGATGAAGCATGCCCGCCCGGTAACGGCTGGCACTTACCTCGGTGACAGCGACTTTGGTAACCGTCAGTTGAAGTTCATGTCGGCAGCAAACTACGACCGACTTCAGAAGGTAATTGCCGACCGCGATCCGGCTGGGCGCTTCGTGCGCTACCTGTCCAAGGACCCGGCCAACCTGAACAAGAACGACTGGGAAGACTAACTGGCGGCTGTACCGTACAGTCGGTCACCCGCGTCACCTAGGCCGGGAACGATGTAGCCGTGCTCGTTAAGCTGCTGATCCAATGCGCCCAGCACGATGTTCACCTTTCGGTCTCCCACGTGAGCTCTAACCGCTTCTACGCCTTCCGGTGCACCGAGCAGACAGATACAGGTCACCTCGGTGGCGCCAAGGTCAAAGACGTAATCGATGGAGTCGATGAGTGTTCCGCCAGTGGCAAGCATCGGATCGATGATGTAGACCTGGCGACCGCTGAGGTCGTCCGGTAGGCGGTTGGCATAGGTAAAGGGCTGAAGGGTTTCCTCGTCACGCTTGATTCCCAGGAATCCCACCTCGGCGCTTGGTAAAAGTTTCACAATGCCCTCCAGCATGCCCAGACCGGCGCGAAGAATCGGCACGATGATTGGCCGGGGGTGCGATAACTTGACGCCATTTGCGGTGGTCACTGGCGTCTCGATTGTGACGTCGTCCACTCGCACATCGCGTGTTGCCTCATAGGCAAGCAGGGTCACTAACTCTTCAACCAGTTGTCGGAAGACCGGTGAAGGTGTGTTCTTGTCGCGCAGAACAGTTAGCTTGTGGGTGATCAGCGGGTGATCGGCTACGTGCAGGTGCATATTTGTAAATCTAGCCCAACTTGAAAACGGTTTGAAACAGTTACTTTCACTGGTTGGAAGGATTTGCCAATTTGGCGGTCAGATGGGGTCTACCATCGAAGCATGGCTACAGCGCGCGTCGATGACAAGTCGGTCACTGCTCGTGCCCTCGCAGTACTTGATGCATTTGATGCCACGCATCGCCATCAGACCCTCGCTGCGATCTCTCGCCGATCAAATTTGCCGCTCTCCACGACCCACCGATTTGTGAACCAGTTGGTCGAAGCCGAGGCCCTGATTCGTTGCAGCGATGGCAGCTACGAGATTGGTAGCAAACTCTGGCGTCTCGGCCTGCTTGCTTCAGTCCACGCCGACTTGCGCGAGATCGCGTTGCCATATATGGAGGACATCTTCCAACTGGGCGTGGATGCCGTGCAAATCGGGGTATTAGATGGAATCCGCTGCCTGGTAATCGACCGAATCGCCGGTTCACGAAGCATCGAGGTCGTGAGTCGGCCAGGTGCTCGACTGCCGCTACACGCCAGCGGTATCGGAAAAGTGCTTCTGGCCAATGGAAGTCAGCAGTTGCAAGACGCAGTATTGGCATCCCTGGATCGGCTCACCGAGCAGACCATCACCGACCCGGCAGTATTGCGCAAGCAATTGCGGGACATCAAGCAGCAGGGGTTTGCCACGACTCGTGAGGAACTGGCGCTAGGCGCAATCACCGTTGCCGTTCCGATCCGAGGCTATGGCGGCAAAGTAGTGGCGGCGCTCGGTGTGATCATTCCGGCAAAGCAGCGCGACACTAACCACCTGGTTCCGGTGCTGAAAGTGACGTCCGATGCGCTGTCCCGCAAGCTGGTTGCCAACATGCCTGACATAGCAACATCGAATGACACGATTCGGTAACTTCCTTCCACTGAGTGGAATGAGTGAAGCACCAGTCGCCCCATATTTAGTTGGCTAGATACATGAAGACGCAAGTTGCCATTATCGGCGCCGGTCCATCCGGCCTTATGCTCAGTCGTTACCTTGCTCTGAACGGTATCGAGTCGATCGTCATCGAGGATCGATCCCGCGAATATGTGGAATCACGTATCCGCGCCGGCCTGCTGGAAACCCAGACTGTCGACCTGCTGGACGAGATTGGTCTTGCGGAGCGTCTCCGGCGAGAGGGCATGGAGCATCGAGGCATCTACCTGCAAATTCCGGGCGAGCGTCACCACATCGACTTCAAGGAGTTGATCAACCACACAGTCTGGGTTTACGGGCAGACCGAAATCCAGAAGGACCTCGATGCCGCCTGCGACAAGGCCGGTCAGCAGATCCACTACGAGGTCAGCGACGTAGAGCTTCACGACATCGACTCCACCGCGCCATACGTTGAATTCACCGATAAAGACGGCAACCGCCAGCGAATCGATGCGGCCGTGATTGCGGGCTGTGATGGGTTCTGGGGTCCATCTCGCAAGGCCATCCCTGGTGTTGAGGTCGGTAGTTTCGAGCGCGTTTACCCATACTCCTGGCTCGGTGTGATGGCTAACGTTGCTCCTTCGACCGATGAGTTGATTTACGCCTGGCACCCAGACGGTTTTGCCATGCACTCGATGCGCTCTGACAAGGTCAGCCGCCTGTACCTCCAGGTAGATCCAACTGACGACATCAAGAACTGGTCCGACGACCGAATCTGGGAGGCCCTAGCCAAGCGCATGGAGCTCACCGGTTGGGAACTCAAGACCGGTGAGATCACCGAGAAGAACATCTTGGCGATGCGTTCCTTCGTAAGCGGCAAGCTTCAGCACGGCCGCCTCTTCCTGGTGGGCGACGCTGGTCACACAGTTCCTCCAACCGGTGCCAAAGGTTTGAACTCGGCAGCTAACGACGTTCGCTTCCTGGGTGAGGGGCTTGTCAAGTTCTTCAACCAGAACGACGAGAGCGGCTTGGCTGTCTACAGCGACCGCGCCAAGGAGACCGTCTGGCGAGTAACCCACTTCTCCTGGTGGATGACCACCATGCTGCACACCAGCGGCAATGAGTTCGACAACCAACTGCAGCTGAGCCAGTTGCGCCACCTCTTCAAGAAC
>JBEGRP010000052.1:0-6933 GCA_041180345.1 Actinomycetota bacterium
ACCGGCGGGGGCATCTCTACGTTTAGTGGACTAGTTGCCCTTAACCTTCTTGACGACGGCCCAAGCACCAGGAACCAGACCGGCAGCAACTACTGCCTTTACTGCATCCCAGAGCAGGAATGGGGCAAGGCCGTACTTCAGACCTAGGCTGAAGTCGCCCTTGAAGACGGTGTAGGTAAGAACTGGAACGCCGATTGCGTAGATGATGGCCGAGCCCACGACGTAGGTGATGAGCATCTTGACCACGTGGCTGCTGAACTTCAGCTCTGCCAGTCGACCAACGACGGCAGCGGCAACGATGAAGCCAACCAGGTAGCCACCGGTTGCGCCCAGGAGTTCGTTCAGGCCGTGCGCGCCACCCGAGTAGACCGGCAGGAAGATACCTGCGACCACGTAGAGCGCCATCGAGAGCAGACCACGGACCGAGCCCAGAGCAGCACCTGTCAGCAGAACGGCCAGGGTCTGGAAAGTGAAAGGAACGGGGTTGCCAGGAACGCTGAACTGCAGCTGAGCGGCACCTGCGGTGAGTGCTGCACCAGCGACAACCAGAGCGATGTCAGCGGCAAAAGAGTTAGGGACAATGCGGTCCACCAGAGTTGGCTTCACAGTTAGAGTCATCGACATTTCGATCTCCTTCGAGGAACGTTGTTGTTACCGCAGGAATCAACGCTGGAACCCGCCGTGCTTCTATTCGATTGTAGACTAGGCACTTTGGTTTAGACAGTTATAGAACCAATCCGAAACCCACTTTTTACAATCCACAGCAGGGGAGCAGCCCGATGATCGGTGTTCGTGATCTAGAGATCACCATCGGTGCCCGCACCCTGATGAGCGGGGTCAATTTCCGCGTGGAAAAGGGCGACAAGATCGGCCTGGTTGGCCGAAACGGTGCCGGCAAGACCACGATGACCAAGATTTTGGCAGGCGAGGGCACTCCAACCTACGGCTTTGTGGACCGCAGCGGTGAAGTTGGTTACCTGCCGCAGGACCCCAGAAACGGTGACCCCACCGAGTTGGTTCGTACCAGAATCCTGAACGCCCGTGGATTGGGAGACATCCAGGCCCGCATGGCTGCCGCGACCCTGGACATGGGTTCGATCGAGCAAAACGTCTACGACAACGCGATGCGGAAATATGCCAACGCCGAGGCACAATTCCTGGCCGCGGGTGGCTACGCCGCCGAGGCTGAAGCCGAAACCATCGCCAGCAATCTAGGAATAAAGAGTCACACCCTTGACCAGCCGATTTCTACTCTTTCCGGTGGCCAGCGCCGACGTGTAGAGCTGGCTCGCATTCTCTTCAGCAATGCCGAAACCATGTTGTTGGACGAGCCGACCAACCACTTGGACGTTGACAGCGTGGTTTGGCTGCGCGAATTCCTTAAGGGCTACCAGGGCGGACTCATTGTCATCAGCCACGACATCGAGTTGGTCGAAGAGACGGTAAACAAGGTGTTCTACCTGGACGCCCAGCGTCAGGTAATCGACATCTACAACATGGGCTGGAAGGCTTACCTGAAGCAGCGCGAAGCGGACCAGGAAAGACGCAAGCGTGAACGCGCCATAGCCGAGAAAAAGGCTGCCACGCTGCAGCTACAGGCCGCAAAATTCGGCGCCAAGGCAACCAAGGCAGCCGCTGCTCACCAGATGGCACGAAGAGCCGAACGCCTGCTTTCCGACCTTGAGGACGTCCGCGAGAGCGACAAGGTTGCCAAGATTAAGTTCCCGGAGCCAGCACCTTGCGGCAAGACTCCGCTTATGGCCAAGAACCTGAGCAAGTCTTACGGATCGCTTGAAATTTTCACCGCCGTGGATCTAGCGATTGACCGTGGCTCCAAGGTGGTTGTGATCGGCTTCAATGGTGCCGGTAAGACCACACTGCTGCGAATGCTGGCCGGATTAGAAAAACCAGACACGGGAACCATCGAACCCGGTCACGGACTGAAAATTGGCTACTTCGCTCAGGAACACGAGACGCTTGACTTCAGCAAGACGGTGCTTCAAAACATGCAGGCACAGGCGAGTCACTTGAACGACACCGATGCCCGCAAGGTTCTCGGTTCATTCCTCTTCAGCGGTGACGACGTTGATAAACCGGCCGGCGTACTGTCCGGAGGCGAGCGAACCCGTCTTGCCTTGGCATCGCTGGTGGTCTCGAGCGCGAACGTTCTACTGCTCGACGAGCCGACCAACAACCTGGACCCAGCCAGCCGAGAAGAAATTCTGCGAGCACTGGATCAGTTCCAGGGAGCCGTGGTCCTGGTGTCTCACGATGTCGGCGCGGTGCAGGCACTAAATCCAGAGCGCGTGCTGATTCTGCCGGATGGCGATGAGGACCTCTGGGGAGACACCTACCTGGATCTCATCACGCTGTCTTAGCCAGCGGAATCCTCTAGCAGCGCATCCTCGGCTTCCTTATCGCTGTCACCGAGACGCTTGCGCTTGGGTTTACGAACGTAGCTTGGATCTTCCGCGACGCGTTTTTCAATTAGATCCTGGCGAATGTTCACCGCGATCGCGCCGAACCCGAGTAGCGCAAAGAGTACCCACTGGAACGCGTAGCTCAGGTGGTTACCCTCGGTGATATCTGGCTTGGTAGTAAGCGCAGGAAGGGTCACGGAGGTGGGATGTTCAACCGCCAGATTCAGGTAGGCGGCCGAAACTAACCTGCTCTCTGGAAGTCGCCACTGCTTGTTGAGAGTCCCCACGTGAATCGCCATCGCCTGCCCCTTGGGGGCAGTGCGGTGATCCGCCTGCTGAGCGTGCATGATTCGACCAACAAGCTGAATCTTCCCCCCGATGATGTCTGGCACGATGTCTGGCAGGTCCTGGGTTTGCCCTACCGGCAACCAGCCACGATTCACCACAACGATCAGCCCTTCGCTGGTCTGAAACGGAACCAGCTGGTCGAAGCCTGGGTTACCGTCGTTGATTTGATTCCGCAGCAGAAGTGCTTTTTCACTCAGGTAGTGACCGCTGACCAGAACTGGCCGATACTCGTACTTCAAAGCGAAGCCATCGACGCTATGCACCAGAGCATCGATAGGCACCGAGCTGTGGTTGTAGTTACGATCGATTCGTTGAATCACCTTCACCACCTGGGTGCGACGGTTCAACTGCCAGTTGGCCAGAAAGCCACAGGCCACGGCGAAGACAATTGCGACGGCAATCCAACGGATCCAGCGTCGGAACCCGGTCCTGAAGTAATCACGAGTTATGTTGCTCACAGCGGGCGAACCTCTAGAAAAAAGCCTCGGGCGTCCAGGTATTCACGCAGGAACTCTTCGTGAGCGGCACAGGTTTGCCAGGTCTTGGTTCTACCGTCGGTGTGAATCTTGGGGTTACGCCAAATCACCAGTTTGATTGCGGCTGCGTCACAGCCGGCCCGGGAACACTTGACCACAAAGACTATTCTGGCCGAAGCCGCTAGTTGTTGTCGTTGTTGGAAGCGGTGCCAGCGTTGCGGAACACGTCGGCACCAATCGCGATCGTGGGAGCCTCGGCCTTAGGCGCAGATTTTCTTGGCGCACCAGAACCGGTGGCGTTGGCGATGACCACGGCGAAGTAAGGCAAAAGCACCGCTCCAGCCACTGCAACCCACATCACAGGACCACCCGGATTCAATACCGCGATGATGATGCAGAGCACGCGAACACCCTGTGCAATCGAGTATTTGATGATGCGACCGCGACGCTCTTCTTCGGGAGAAACCTCAAGCGAAGTAACACTCTGTGGCTGATTTGCCAAAATGACTCCCTAGTAAATAAAGCTCTAACTACAAGGCTAGGCCTAGAATTCACTTGTTCTAACCGCGAAGCAACAGGCCTCATTCCCAAACGGAGTGCGGCGGGAAAAGGCATGAGATGAGCACTCCACGCACCGTTCTGGTTACCGGCGGAAACCGCGGCATTGGCCGCAGCATCGCCGAAGAGTTCGTGGCTCAGGGCCACCGAGTAGCGGTAACCGTTCGCAGCGGTGAAGGACCAGCGGGAACCCTCTCGGTGACCGCTGATGTGACCGATGCGGCCTCTCTAGATGCTGCTTTCGCCGAAGTTGAAGCCAAGCTGGGTCCAATCGAGGTGCTGGTTGCAAACGCCGGAATCACCAAGGACACCCTGCTGATGCGCATGAGTGACGAAGAGTTTGAGCAGGTCATCGACACCAACCTGAATGGTGTCTTCCGCGTTGTGAAGCGCGCCACCAAGGGAATGATTAAGGCCCGTTTCGGCCGTGTGATCCTGATTGGCTCGGTGGTTGGCTTACTTGGAAATGCCGGCCAGGTTAACTACTCGGCATCAAAGTCCGCTCTAGTGGGCATGGCCCGCAGCATCACTCGTGAACTCGGTGGTCGCGGCATCACCGCAAACGTTGTGGCACCGGGATTCATCGACACCGACATGACCGCCACGCTGCCTCAGGAACACCTCGATGCCTTCAAGGCAAAGATTCCGGCAGGCCGTTTTGCCAGCCCCGAGGAAGTGGCCCGCGTCGTCAGCTGGTTGGCTGGCGAGGACGCCGGTTACATCTCGGGTGCCGTAATCCCGGTCGATGGCGGCCTGGGCATGGGCCACTAGAACCAATACTGCAAAACTTCAATCAAAAACTGGCACAGGAGCAAAAATGACTAACCCACTGGCAGCAGGAAGCCTCGCAGGCAAGGCCGCTCTGGTCACCGGCTCATCGCGCGGCATCGGCGCTGACACCGTTGGCTATTTCGCGGAAGCAGGGGCTGCTGTTGTGGTGAACTACCGCAACAAGGAGGCTCGTGCCAACAAGATCGTCGATGGCATCAAGGCCAACGGCGGACAGGCCATTGCCGTGGGAGCTGACCTCACCGATGCTGCATCGGTCAAGGAAATGTTCGAGCAGGCCAAGGCAGCCTTTGGGCAGCTGGACATCCTGGTCATGAACGCTTCGGGTGGCATGGAAGCCGGCCTCGGCGAGGACTACGCCATGCGTCTGAACCGCGACTCGCAGGTAAACCTTCTGACTACGGCTCTTCCTTACCTCAAGGACGGCGCACGAGTGGTCTTCGTAACCAGCCATCAGGCTCACTTCATTCGCACCACGCCGACCATGGAGGCCTACGTTCAGGTAGCTCTCTCCAAGCGCGCCGGTGAGGACGCCCTGCGCGAGATGATCCCAACCCTGGCCGAGCGGGGCATCGGCTTCGTTGTGGTCTCGGGGGACATGATTGAGGGCACCATTACCGCGACACTGCTGGAGCGTACCCAGCCGGGAGCGATTGAGGCTCGTCGCGAGGGTGCTGGAAAGCTATACAACGTCAGCGAGTTCGCAGCCGAGATCGCCAGCGCAGCCGTTGAAGCGGTTCCGGCCGACAACACCCGTCTTGTAGGCGACACCAGCGACTTCATCGCCGAATAAGCGCCTAAAGCAAAACCCCCGATCGGCACTCAAGCTGATCGGGGGTTTTCACATGTGGAACTAGAGACCAAGTACTGGAATTAGTTCTCGTAAATCCTGCTTCTCGATGACGATATCTGCCTGCTGCCGAACGATGGGCTTGGCGTTGAAGGCCACACCCAGCGCTGCGGTGGCCAACATGTCCAGGTCATTGGCTCCGTCACCGACCGCAATTGTCTGAGCTAACGCGATACCGGACTCCGCCGCCCACTCGCGCAGACTCTCGGCCTTGACGGCGCGATCGACAATCCGACCTTGGACCTTTCCAGTGAGTCTTCCGTCAACAACTTCGAGGTCGTTGGCGCGCGCGAAATCTAAGCCAAGCTTGGCGGCAAAGGGAGTGAGCACCTGCGTGAAACCGCCGGAAACCGCGCCAACCAATCCGCCCCCAGCATGAATGGCGTCTACGAGGTCCTGTACCCCCTTGGTTGGGGTGATGCGCTGAAAGACGTCGGCGAAGACGCTCTCGGGCAAGCCAGCCAGCACGGCGACCCGCTCTCGCAGGCTCTCAGCGAAATCGAGCTCGCCGCGCATCGCACGCTCGGTGACCTCAGCCACTTCGGCTCGCTTACCGGCAACGTCGGCCAGTAACTCGATTACCTCATCCTCGATGAGAGTGGAATCGACATCGAAGACTACGAGAAACCGAGTCACGGTTTAACGACGACGGACTTGCCGACTACCGTGATGCCCGACTCGGTAACGGTGAAGCCTCGGTCAAGGTCGCGCTGCCGATCTACGCCGATCATGGCTCCGTCGGTAACGACAACGCTCTTGTCAAGGATTGCTCGGCGCACCGTAGCGTTTCGCCCGATTTGAACTCCATCGAGAAGCACCGAGTCGGTGACCAGAGCGTGGGAGTTCACCTTTACCCAAGGCGACAACACGGATCGTTCGACAATGCCGCCGGACACCACGGTGCCGAGCGAAACGATCGAATCGGTCGTGCGACCCTGATTGCCTTCGCCATCGTGCACAAACTTCGCCGGCGGCAGGTTGATCTGCTGGGTGAAGATCGGCCATTCGGTGTTGTAAAGGTTGAAGACCGGCATGACCGAGATTAGGTCCATGTGTGCGTCGTAGTAAGAATCGATGGTTCCTACGTCTCGCCAATAGGAGTGGTCACGCTCGGTGGAACCTGGAACCTGGTTGTAGGTGAAGTCATAAACGCCAGCGTCGTCACGAGCGACCATGTAGGGCACGATGTCGCCACCCATGTCGTGGCTGGAGCTCTCGAGTTCGCCGTCGTGTTCGATCGCATCAATCAACGCGGATGCGGTGAACACGTAGTTTCCCATCGAAGCGAGCACTTCGTTGGGGGAGTCCGGCAGACCCTTGGGGTTCGCAGGCTTCTCTTTGAACGCGGCGATCTTGTTTGGGTCTTTGGCGTCTACCTCGATAACGCCGAACTGATTAGCCAACGACATCGGCTGGCGGATGGCGGCAACGGTTACACCGCGACCCGAGGCAATGTGAGCCTCGATCATCTGCGCGAAGTCCATGCGGTAGA
>JBEGRP010000053.1:0-6813 GCA_041180345.1 Actinomycetota bacterium
GTGACGCCGCTCATCGGATACTCGGTGGAGACGGCCATGCTGATCCCACTCTCGGTGGTCCAGCTGGTGCTGGTGGATCAGTGGGTTGGGCTGAAGTTTGGCACCGATGGTTTCTACAGCTGGTTTGGGCTGGCGCTGTTCGGGTTCCTCACCGCCATCCCGCTAATCCTCTTCGGTTCCGCCGCCAAGCACCTGCCGCTGGCCTGGGTCGGGTTCATGCAGTACCTGACACCGAGCATTCAATTCGTGCTTGCCCTGACCGTTTTCCATGAGCCAATGCCGTTGGCCCGCTGGCTGGGATTCGGCATCGTTTGGTTGGGCCTAGCCACATTGATGGCACCGATGCTTTTTAAGCGCCGAACCGCCTGAAATCGCGCAATGTGCGATTGTTAAGGCTTTGTTACATTGTGGGGCAGACTCTAGGAATTACCCCCATATCTGCCTCTAGACTGAGTCTGCTAACTAGAAACGAATTACGTTTCTGGACTCAATCCAACATAGGAGTTGTATCTATGAGCAACATCAAGAGCCGCAAGGTCCTTGGCGCCATTGCAGCATTCGCTGCTGCAAGCCTGGCAGTTGGCGTATCGATGCCTGCAAACGCAGCCGGTGCCGCTGACAAGACCCTGAAGATCACCAGCATCCTTCCACTTACTGGTGCACTCGCATTCCTCTACCCACCAATGGAAGCCGGCGCTTCGCTGGCCGTTGATGACATCAACGCTGCCGGTGGCGTACTTGGCAACAAGGTTGCTATCGACTGGAAGGACTCCGGCGACGGAACCAACCTCGCAGTTTCGACTCAGTCGGCTACCGCAGCTATCGCTTCGGGCACTGACGTAGTTCTGGGTGCAGCCGCTTCGGGTGTTACCAAGAACATCATCAACGCCGTAACCGGTGCCAAGATCGTTGAGATCTCGCCATCGAACACCTCGCCAAGCCTGACCAGTTGGGCTGACGGTGGTTACTACTTCCGTACCGCTCCTAGCGACAACCTGCAGGGCCGCATTGCTGCCAACCAGATTCTCCAGGACGGTGCACAGAACGTTGCAATCCTGTACGCAAACAACTCGTACGGAACCGGTCTTGAGGCAGTAGCTAAGGCTACCCTCGCCAAGGCTGGCGCAACCGTCAAGGAGTTCCCATTCGCTGAGGGTGAGACCAACTTCGGTTCGACCGCTTCGTCGATCGTTGCAGGTAACTTCGATGCAGTTCTGATCGTCTCCTACGACGAGACCAAGAAGGCTCTGCCAGCACTGAAGACCGCTGGTTACCCTGGTGGAAACGTCTACCTGGTTGACGGAAACACCATCGACTACAGCAAGGAATCGTTCGCTTCCTACCTGGCCGGCGCACAGGGAACCATCCCTGGTGCTGACGCTCCAGCTGCTTTCAAGGCTCGCCTGAAGGCTAAGTACGCCAAGCTGCACCCAGGCCAGGAGTTGAAGGACTTCACCTACGCAGCCGAGTCGTACGACGCTGTTGTTCTGGTCGCTCTTGCAGCTCAGACTGCAGGCAAGGCAACCGGTCCTGCTATCAAGAGCCAGCTGACCAACATCTCGCTCTCGGGCAAGGGTAAGGTCAACGTCACCAGCTTCGCAGCCGGCCTCAAGGCCATCAAGGCTGGCAAGAAGGTCAACTACGACGGCTTCAGCGGCCCAATCGAGTTCGACGAGAACGGTGACCCAACTGGTGCGTTCATTGGTATCTACCGCTACACCACCAAGGGTGTAAACGTTCTGACCAAGACCGTTGCAGGTAACAAGTAAGTAGTTTGAACCCTAGGTTCTAACAACTAGAGAGATCCCCTCGGGCTTCGGCCCGGGGGGATTTCGTTTTGCGCGGTTGGTGGGGCGTACTGATCCGGGCAAAGCAAAACCCCCACCCGGTCGCCCGGGAGGGGGTTTTCAGCTATGCGGTTTAGAGCTCGGCCAGGTTACCCAGGTAGAGCTCAACCATCTTTGGATCGTTCAGCAACTCGCGACCGGTGCCGGTGTGGGCATCGGTGCCCTGGTCCAGCACGTAGGCACGGTCACAGATCTGCAGGCAGCGGCGGGCGTTCTGCTCCACCATGACCACGGTCACACCGGCCTTGTTGACCTGCTTCACGCGCAGGAAGGCCTCGTCCTGACGGACTGGGGAAAGACCCGCGGAAGGCTCGTCCAGAAGCAGCACCGATGGGTTAACCATCAAGGCGCGACCCATGGCGACCATCTGGCGCTCACCACCGGAAAGCGAACCGGCCTTCTGGGCGCGACGCTTCCCGAGGTCAGGGAAGATGTTGGTCACGAACTCGAAGCGCTCGTTGAAACTCTTCGGGTCCTGGAAGACACCCATTTCCAGGTTCTCCTGAATGGTCAGGCTTGGGAAGACGTTGTTGGTCTGAGGAACGAAGGCGACCTTCTTGCTAACCAACTTGTTGGCCTTGAGGTTGGTGATGTCCTCACCCTTCAGGAAGATCTTTCCGCTGCGGACATTGACCAAACCAAAGATAGCCTTCAGCAGGGTGGACTTTCCCGCGCCGTTTGGACCGATGATTCCGATCAGTTCGCCCTCGTGTGCGGTGAGGGAACAACCGTTCAGGATGTTGATACCCGGGAGGTAGCCGGCGTCGATGTTGTCAACGAACACCACGGCGTCCTGGCGCGCAACTGCGCCGCTCAATAGATTCTCAGACATTAGTTGTTCTCCTTGATGTCATCGAGCGACACGTTGCCTAGGTCGTCGTTGGCGTGGGCGCCCAGGTAGGCGTCAATCACGGCAGGGTTCTTCATTACGTCTGCGGGCGGACCCTCGGCAACTATCTTGCCTTCGGCCATAACGACGACCCAGTCGCTGATGTGACGCACCATGTGCATGTCGTGTTCAACGAACAGCACGGTGGTGCCGTTCTCCTTAAGTCCCTTGATGTGCTCCAGCAGACTCTGAGTTAGAGCTGGGTTCACACCAGCCATCGGCTCGTCCAACATGACAAGCTTCGGGTCGCTCATCAGGGCGCGTGCCATTTCCAGCAGCTTGCGCTGACCACCGGAGAGTGCGGCAGCATAGTCCTCGCGCTTGGCGTCCAGCTTGAAGCGCTTGAGCAGGCCGTCTGCACGCTCAGTGATCTCGCGCTCCTTCTTGGCCCAGAGCGGCTTGACGAAGCCCTTGAAGAAGCTCTCGCCGGGGTTGTCCTGAGCACCGAGGCGCATGTTGTCGATCACGGTGAGCAGGCTCAGCGCCTTGGTCAGCTGGAAGGTGCGGACCATGCCCCAGCGTGCCACGCGGTGGGGAGCAACTCCGGCCAGATCGCGGCCCTCGAAGTTCCAGGTTCCAGTGTTTGGCTTATCGAAACCAGTCAGCAGGTTGAACAGGGTAGTCTTACCGGCACCGTTTGGGCCGATCAGAGCAGTGATCTTGCCGCGAGGAATCTCCAGGTGGGCAACATCGACGGCCTTGAGACCGCCGAACTGGCGGGTGACATTGTCTGCTACCAGGATCGGATCGACCTTGGCGCAGCCAGGCTCGATAGCGCCCTTTGCAATTGCGTCAGTGTTAGCCATTGAACTGCATCTCCTTCTTGTTTCCGAAGAAGCCCTGAGGGCGGAAGATTACGAGCAACATCAGGAAGAGACCAACCAGCAGGTAGCGGATCTGGCCAACCTGAGCGATGCTCAAGAACGGAAGGGCACCGATGTTGACCAGGCCCTCAAGAACCGCCTGGGTGAACATAAGGAACATGAAGAACACCGCGGAACCCACGATCGGACCCAGGATGGTTGCCGCGCCACCGAGGAGCAGCACGGTCCAGGTCATGAACGTAAAGTTGGACACCCAGGTGCTGGCCTGGTTGGTCTGCGATGAGAGCACGAAGACCATGCCGCCCAGAGCACCGATCACACCACCGAGAACCAGCGACTGCATCTTGTAGACGAATACGTTCTTACCCAACGAGCGAACCGCGTCCTCGTCCTCGCGGATACCCTTCAGGGTTCTACCCCAAGGGCTGCGGGTCAGGATGACCAGCAGGATGGCAACGATGGCGACCAGACCCCAGGAAACCAGGCGGATCCACATTTCCTTCTCGGAGAGGGTGATGATTCCCAGGTCATAGCGACCGACTGGGAACGGGTTGTAGCCGTAGAAGTCGCCACCGAACTCGCTAAGACCGTTGCTACCACCGGTGACGTCGGCGAACTTCTCGGTGCCGAACGCGTAGTAAAGAGCCTGAGCGGCGGCGATGGTAACGATGGCCAGGTAGTCGGCACGGAGGCGCAGAGTCGGTAGACCCATGATGAGCGCGAACACCGCCGCGCAGAGCATGCCGAAGCCGAACGAGCCCCACATGTTCCAGCCCAGCTTGAGGGCGGCAAATGCGTAACCGTAGGCACCGAGGGCGGCGAAGCCAGCCTGACCGAAGTTCAGCAGACCGGTGTAACCGAAGTGCATCGCCAGACCAAGTGCGCAGAGAGCGTACGAGGCGGTGAAGACACCGATGAGCTCACCAGCGGTGAGGTTAAAAATCTGTACGAAATCCATCTGAATCTCCTCCTAGCCCAGTCGCTGCTTCTTGCCGAGTACACCCTGAGGGCGGGCAATCAGAATGACGATCAGGATGACCAGAGCGGCGGCGTAGCGCAGCTCGTTAGGGATGAACAGGCTCGAGACCTCGACCACCATACCGATGATCAGGGCACCGACGGTGGCACCGAGAGCGGTTCCGAGACCACCCAGGGTGACGGCTGCGAACAGCAACAACAGAATGTCGAAACCGGTCAACCAGTTGGCCTGCATTTCCAGACCGTAGATGACACCGGCCAGACCGGTCAGCGCGGCTGCGGTCAGCCAAACGATGCGAATGATTCGCTCCACATCGATACCGGTGGCGGAGGCCAGCGCGGCATTGTCGCTAACGGCTCGAGTCGCCTTACCGATGCGGGTGCGGGTGAGGAACAGTGCGACACCGGCCAGCGCGACGATCGAGATGACCATTCCCCAAAGGGTGACATCGGTGGTGCTGATTGGGCCGAACTTGACGATGTTGCCACCGCCAGCGATGTCCTTGGTGTCTCCATCAAACAGCAGCAGGAAGACGTAGCGAACCACGATGCTTAGACCAATCGAAACGATCATCATCTGGTTCAGACCCATGCGGCGTTTGCGGAGTGGGCGCCAGAGCGCGGCATCCTGCAGCCAACCGAATGCTCCGGTTACCAGCACAGCGACCAGTCCGGCCAGCAGGGTAGGCCAGCCGAGCGAAGCGTGTAGCAGCCACATCATGAGGGCACCGAGGGTGACCATCTCACCGTGGGCGAAGTTGCTGAGGCCGGTGGTGCCGAAGATCAGCGAGATTCCGATTGCGGCAATAGCCAGCAGCAGACCGAAGTTAAGACCCGAGAACAGGCGACCGATGAGCTGGTCGCTGAAACTGACTGCCTGAATGGTCTGGCCACCGAACTTGAACAGCACTGGTGCGAACGAGAAGTCATTCAGGTCTGCGGTCATGTTCGGGTTTACCACCGACATTCCGCTTGGAAGCGTGGTGGTGTCCATGGCTACCTTGTAGACGCCGGCGGTAGGAACTGCAATCAACCAGCGGCCGGTGGCATCCGAAACGCCCTTGGCGCTGAACGAACCGAGAGTCGCGGTGATGGTCACACCCTGAACCGGCTTGCCGTTCAGTTTGAGTGCACCACCGATGCTGAACTCCCAGGTGCTTGGATCGCTATTAGCTGCGACCGCTCCTGCTGCTGGCTTTGCTGCCGGTGTGACGACTGTGCTGCTGCTGTGACTCGGGTTAGCGGCCTGTGCCGGTGCAGCCAGCACCAGTGCAGATCCGGCAATCGCCAGAGTCGTCATCAGCATTGCCCAACCGCGTCCCATGCGGGTACTTGGACGGCTCAACGTGACCTCCATATATGGCAAGACGCTTGAGGCGCCATTGCATGCTTACATTTACGCCTAACATCGGGGGATTCCCCGACTTCGGCAACTTGAAAAAGCATACTCCTGTTGACCCAAGCGGGGCAGTGGCGATGACCGCTAAAACGGTAGACTTAACAAACCTTTTACACGCCACAAGCGAGGCTTTTTCATGACCGAAAACAACCCATTTGGTTTCGTTGGACTCACCTACGACGATGTCCTCCTTCTTCCAGGCGAATCGAACATCGTCCCTAGCGGCGTTAACACTCGCACTCAGCTGACCAAGCGCATCAGCATCAACATCCCACTGCTGTCTTCGGCGATGGACACCGTCACCGAGTCGCGCATGGCAATCGCCATGGCCCGCCAGGGTGGCATCGGTGTGCTGCACCGCAATCTTTCGATCGAGGGTCAGGCCGCAGAGGTGGACCGCGTCAAGCGCTCCGAAGCCGGAATGATCTCGCACCCGGTCACCACCACCCCGCTCAGCACCATCCAGGAAGTGGATGACCTCTGCCACCGCTACCGTGTTTCCGGTCTTCCGGTAGTAGACGAGGACGACGTATTAGTAGGTATCGTCACCAACCGTGACATGCGCTTCGTTCTGGACGTCCAGCGCACCACAACCCTGGTCAAGGACGTCATGACCCCGATGCCACTGGTGACCGCACCGGTGGGCATCAACCCAGACGATGCAATCGCAATCTTCGCTCAGCACCGCATCGAGAAGCTGCCCCTGGTTGACTCGGCCGGCAAGCTTCGCGGTCTGATCACCATCAAGGACTTCGACAAGAGCGAGAAGTACCCGCTGGCATCCAAGGACGAGCAGGGTCGTCTGCTGGTAGCCGCCGCCGTCGGTGTTGGCCAGGACGCCTGGGAGCGCTCGATGGCTCTCGTTGACGCCGGTGT